>JAHRWC010000371.1 GCA_019090365.1 Flavobacteriaceae bacterium | reverse complement strand
TTTCTGCTTCCTCTTCTTCTTTAGCTCGAACTGTATAGGTTCCAAATTTATAGATGGATTGAGGAGTAAGCCCTAAATGCCCCATCACAGGAATACCTGCATTTAAAATTCTTTTTATTGAATCTTTTATTTCTTTTCCGCCTTCCATTTTTACTGAATGCCCTCCACTTTCTTTCATGATACGTATTGCAGAACGTAAGGCCTCTTTCGGATCACTTTGATAAGTTCCGAAGGGTAAATCAACAACAATAAGACTTCTTTCAATTCCTCTAACTACTGAAGATGCATGATAAATCATCTGATCTAAAGTAATAGGCAAAGTAGTTTCATGACCCGCCATCACATTAGAAGCAGAATCTCCTACTAAAATAACATCGATTCCGGCGTTATCTACAATTTTAGCCATGGTATAATCATAAGCTGTAAGCATAGAAATTTTTTCACCCCTACGTTTCATGTCCACTAAAGTCTTAGTAGTCACACGTTTATACTCTTTTTTTGCTGTCGACATATAGATTTATTACAAAATGAGGAACAAAAGTACTAATTTTGGTAATCAATTATTAAATTATTTAATTATGAAGCGCATTCTATTTATTCTCTCACTTCTGATTTCATCAGTTTTATTTGCACAAGATTCTTTTTCTGAAGATGATGCGAAACAAGTAATCGATACTTTTTTTGAGGGATTTCATAAAGGAGATACCATTCAAATGAAATCTGTTATATTAGGAAATATTGCAACACAAACTGTTTTTGCGTCTAAAGATGGAAGCAATAGAATTGTAGATAGTATGATGGATGGTTTTATAAAAGCGATTGGTAGCCGACCTGAAACTGATAAATGGGAAGAACGATTATTAGACTATAATGTTCAAATAGATGGAAACTTAGCTCATGTTTGGACTCCTTATGAGTTTTGGTTAAATGATAAATTTAGTCATTGTGGAGCGAATGCTTTTACTTTAGCTAAAACAGATGAAGGATGGAAAATTGTTCATTTAATAGATTCAAGAAGAAGGTCTAGTTGTAAACAAGAATAGACTAACAATCACTCAAACTTACTTTTACAGCCAAACCACCTTCACTGGTTTCTTTGTATTTATGATTCATATCTTTAGCCGTTTCCCACATAGTTTCAATAACTTTATCTAAAGGAACTTTAGCTTTAGTAGGATCGCTTTCTAAAGCCATTTCACAAGCATTAATCGCTTTGATGGCTCCCATAGCATTACGTTCTATACAAGGTATTTGTACCAATCCTGCGATAGGGTCACAAGTCAGCCCTAAATGATGCTCCATCGCTATTTCACTAGCTATCAACACTTGTTCTGGTGATCCACCCATAAGCTCTGTTAAAGCACCTGCAGCCATTGCAGATGATACACCAATTTCTGCTTGACAGCCTCCCATTGCAGCCGAAATAGTTGCTCCTTTTTTAAATAGACTTCCTATTTCGCCACTTACTAATAAAAACTTCTTTATTTCCTCAAATCCAGCATCGTGATTTTCAATGACTAAATAATACATGAGCACCGATGGAATAACTCCAGCACTTCCATTGGTAGGAGCGGTTACAACTCTTCCTAAGGAAGCATTTACCTCGTTTACCGATAAGGCAAAACATGAAACCCATTTTAGTATTTGTCTAAATTTAACTTCGGTATGTCTAATGGCATCAAGCCATTCTTTTGTATTCGAATAAGGAAGATCACTAATCAATTTTTCATGCATATCATATGCTCTTCGATGTACATTTAAACCTCCAGGTAAAGTTCCTTCGGTATGACAACCTTCATACATAGATTCAAGCATTACCTGCCAAATAGCTTCTATCTTACTATTTATTTTTTCTTCTGAGCGAAGTGCGCGTTCATTTTCGAATACAATTTCTGAAATACTCTTCTTTTTAGCTTGACAATATTCTAATAATTCAGTTGCTTTTTGAATAGGATAAGGAAAATGTGAAAATATCTCAATCTTCTTTTTTGCACGTTTACGCTCTTCTTTCACCACAAATCCACCACCAATAGAGTAGTAGGTTGTTGATTGTTTCTTTCCATTTTTTAGTGTAGCATGGAAAGTCATTCCGTTAGGATGAAATTCTAAGAACTTGCGATGGAAGATGATGTTTTTTTCTGAAGAAAAAGGAATGTCTTTTTCGCTATTGAATGCTAAAACTTGTTCCGATTGTATTCTTTCAATAGTTGTGTTTATTTTTTCCGTCGGAAAAGTAACAGGATCAAATCCAGATAAGCCTAATAGCACAGCAATGTCTGTGGCATGGCCTTTTCCTGTTAAAGAAAGAGAACCAAATAAATCTACTGAAACAGATGTAACTTCATCAAAAACACCTTCTGTTTTCAATGCTTCAATCCATCGAGTAGCGGCGCGCCACGGACCTAAGGTGTGTGAACTTGAAGGACCAACTCCAATCTTTAACATGTCGAAAATACTAATACTCTCCATAACTTATTCTTGGAAGCAAATGTAAACTTTATTCTATCGGATTCATACATACAAATTTGTTGAAAAATTATGGAATATTTCCATTTTTATTATGGAATAATTCCATAATTTTGAAATATGAAATGCCATTGCATTTAAAGAAGAATCGAAAATGACTCATTTGGGCATTCCATCTTCCGCTTTATCAAATATATTTTTACAGATGAAAACCCTCTCCTCAGGAAAACTTGGTAAAATTCAGAAAAGACATAATCCAGAACCATCGCGGCAAACGGGTTTTCCTAGTGCGGCTACGCATTATACTGAGCCGCCTATAGATTTACATAAAGAACTTGTATTGAATAGAGATGCTACTTTTTTTGCACGTATTGAAGGAGATGAATTTAAAGAATATGATATTCAAGATGGTGATGTATTGATTATTGATCGATCACTTTCTGCCGTTTCAAACCGATTAGCATTAACGATTGTAGATGGAGAGTTTACTGTACTTAGAATTCCTAAGAAACAGGTAGGTTCAGAGTTTATTCTTTGGGGAATCATCACTTATATTATTCATTACGTACAATGATAGCACTAGTCGATTGCAATAGTTTTTATGCTTCTTGTGAGCAAGTTTTTCGTCCCGATTTATGGGGAACTCCTGTAGTGGTGCTTAGTAATAATGATGGATGTGTGATTGCTGCAAATAAGGAAGCAAAAGCTTTATCTGAGATTCCTATGTTTGAACCTGTATTCAAGATAAAGAAGCAGCTCACCGACAATAACGTTACTTTCTTTTCTTCTAATTATACATTGTATGGAGAAATGTCTCAACGGGTGATGAACGTGCTAAAAACCTTTTCTCCTCAGGTTGAAATTTATAGCATAGACGAAGCATTTGTCGATTTTGCAGGCATGAAATATTCGTCTTTAGAAGACTATGGACATTGTATCAGGAAAACAGTGTATCGATCTACTGGTTTGCCTGTGGGTGTAGGTGTTGCTCCCACAAAAGTACTGGCCAAACTGGCAAACAAGATTTCTAAGAAGTTCGCACATATTAATAACAATGTATGTGTTATTGATACGGAGGAGAAACGTATTAAAGCATTAAAATGGGCAAAAATAAATGATGTTTGGGGTATTGGAGGTAAGCATGCCAAACGTTTACAAAATATTGGAGTATTTACAGCTTATGAATTTACACAGCTTCCTGAGGAATGGGTGCGGAAAAATATGACTGTAGTTGGAGTACGCATTTGGAATGAACTTAGAGGAACCTCATGTATTGAGTTTAAAACGCTGCCAAAACCTAGAAAAGGAATTGCTACGGCTAAATCTTTTGGAAAAAAGTTGGAAGACTTGGGAATGATAATGGAAGCCTGTTCTTACTATATTAGTGAAGTGACCGAGATTCTCCGTGCTCAGAAATCTTGTGCGACCTATTTGCAAGTTTTTTTGCATACCAATTATTTTAGTGATCGAGATAAGCAATATTCTAAAAGCATTACCATCACTTTGGCAATGCCAACCTGCGATACTTTTGTCTTGATCTATGAGGCAAAAAAAGCATTGGAATTAATCTATAAACCAGGATACCGTTATAAAAAAGTAGGAGTTTGTTTAAGTGGAATTATTCCACAGGAATATGTACAAGGAAATTTGTTTCATGCGCCTCCAAAATGGAACAAAAATGAACTACTAAAAACCTTTGACGCTATTAATAAGAAGTATGGAAAATCTACGGTATTCTCTGCTTTGGTGGGAACACGAGTAAAAGAATGGGAACTCATTAAAGAAGATCGAAGCCCAAGATACACCACACAATGGAAAGAACTTCTGAAGGTAAAAGCAAAAAAAAACCTTCAGAAAACTGAAGGCTTTTAAATACAATCTCTTAATTTTTATTGAATTTCCGAAAGGATATCATTAAAAGTTTTGCTTGGTCTCATTTCATTAGAAACTAGGTTTTCAGTTGGTTCATAATAACCACCAATATCAACTTTCGATCCTTGTGCATTATTTAATTCATCTAAGATTGTGTCTTTTTGAGCTGCTAATTTTTCAGCAATAGGAGCAAAGCGATTTTTCAATACTTCATCTTTATCTTGTGCAGCTAATTCTTGTGCCCAATACATCGCTAAATAAAAGTGACTTCCACGATTGTCAAGTTCATTTACTTTACGAGAAGGACCTTTTTTGTTTTCTAGTAGTGTTTCAGTTGCATCATCTAAAGTTTCAGATAATAAGATAGCTTTTGCATTGTCGAATGTAGTACCTAAATGTTCTAAAGACACTGCAATTGCTAGAAATTCACCTAAAGAATCCCAACGTAAATGACCTTCTTTTTCAAATTGTTGAACGTGCTTTGGAGCAGATCCTCCAGCACCTGTTTCAAACAATCCACCACCATTCATAAGAGGAACAATAGAAAGCATTTTAGCACTCGTTCCTAATTCAAGAATAGGGAAGAGGTCGGTTAAATAATCACGTAATACATTTCCACTAACTGAAATAGTATCTTCTCCATTTTTTACACGTTCTAGTGTATAAGCAGTAGCTTTTTCAGGAGAAAGAATTTTTATCGTTAATCCTTCAGTATTATGATTTGGTAAATACTGATTTACTTTATTTATGATTTCTGCATCATGCGCTCTATTTTCATCTAACCAGAAAATAGCTGGAACACCTGTTGCACGAGCACGACTCACGGCTAATTTTACCCAGTCTTGAATTGGTAAATCTTTTACTTGACACATTCTCCAAATATCACCTTCTTCAACAGCATGTTCCATTAAAGTGTTTCCGCTAGCATCCATCACCTTTACGGTACCATTTGAAGACATTTCAAATGTCTTGTCATGAGATCCATACTCTTCAGCTTTTTGAGCCATTAATCCTACGTTTGGAACAGTTCCCATTGTAGTTGGATCAAATGCACCATGCTTGATACAGAAATCGATAGTAGCTTGATAAATAGCAGCATAACTACTGTCTGGAATAACAGCTTTAGTGTCTTTAGGTTGTCCATCTGGTCCCCACATTTGTCCCGAGTTACGAATCATTGCTGGCATAGAAGCATCAATAATTACATCACTAGGTACATGTAAGTTCGTAATCCCTTTATCACTATTTACCATAGCCATATCAGGATTGTTAGCTAAGATTGTTTGGATATCTGCTTCAATCTCTGCTCTTTTTTCAGAAGATAACTCTTCTAATTTTTCTACTAAATCTCCAAAACCATTGTTTACATCAACTCCAATTTCTTCGAAAGTAGCATTATGTTTTGAAAATAAATCTTTAAAGAATACACGAACTGCATGACCAAATATAATTGGGTCACTAACTTTCATCATCGTTGCTTTCATATGTAATGAAAACAATACATTTTTTTTCTTTGCATCTTGTACTTGTGCCTCAAGGAAATTTAATAAAGCTTTTTTGCTTAATACAGAAGCATCAATAATTTCATCTTTTAAAACAGCTAAGTTTTCTTTTAAAACAGTTGTATTTCCATTGGTGTCATTTAAAACAATACGTAAGGTATCATCATTTGAAAGTGTCAATGATTTTTCATTATTTCTGAAATCACCTTCTTCCATAGTAGAGACATGCGATTTAGATTCAGAACTCCAAGCACCCATACTGTGTGGGTTTTTCTTAGCATAATTTTTTACTGCTTTTGGCGCCCTTCTGTCACTATTTCCTTCTCTTAAAACTGGGTTTACTGCTGAACCTTTAATTTTATCGTAGGTTGTTTTTACGATCTTTTCTTCCTCATTTTCAGGCTCTTCAGGATAATTAGGTAATCCATATCCTTTAGCTTGTAATTCTTCAATAGCTGCTTTTAATTGCGGAACAGAAGCACTAATGTTTGGAAGCTTAATGATATTTGCTTCTGGTAATTTAGCTAAATCACCTAATTCTGATAAAGCATCATTTACTTTTTGGTCTTCACTTAAATACGATGGAAAATTAGCTAATATTCTAGCAGCTAATGATATATCTCTTGTTTCTATTGCAATGTTAGAAGGACCTGTAAACGCTTTAACGATAGGTAATAAAGAGTGGGTTGCTAAAGCAGGAGCTTCATCTGTTTTTGTGTAAATAATTTTGGCAACTTTTGTCATTGAAATAAAGTATTTGAAGTGAGTTTTAAAGAAATGCAAATATACGAATTTGCATAGGCTTAAAAAAGGAGAGATTCAATAATTGTAGAGTGATAAAAAGTATATAAACAAGAAAAGCCATATCATTGTATTGCTACCTTGACATGGCTTCTTGTGAAACAAATTTTTACCAACTAATCATTACAATTTAAAGCAAGTTTATTAAACCCTCGCAGTTGTGATTTGTTTCAACGAGCGTAGATTTTTAAGACTATTAACTAAAAGCCAATGTATGTCTTTAAAATACAACACTCTTTTTTTTAATCTAGAAGACACTTTCGTTAGATTGTATCTACTTTTAGCTATAAAGTGATTCTTGAAATTTTCAAGGGATGTGGCGAACCAATGTCCCTGATAATCTCCTCAGACTAGAATTTGCATCTGCCTAAGTAGGTTGTAAAGTTACCTCTAGCAACCGAACCCGCTTTCCCCTCATGTAGATTGCTCTCTCAAGAGTTGGGTTTTTTTCGTTGATCTTAATTTGCATTAAGGACGTTTCGAACCTTCGCTTCGTATATTCTGAATATTAACCCACCTTGCAGTAATTTAAATTTTTCAGAGTATAAGGATTAAAAAAATGTATAAAGAACGTTACTTTATTTTAAAACGATTGTTACTGTTACCTCGTTTTGTTATTCCAAATATAGAATAGAAATCCAATAAAACAAGAAATGTAAGCTCTTAAGTATTAACAATCTATGAACGTAGCTTATTAACTTTTGTTAATAAAAAAAGCGTTACCAAATAAATGATAACGCTTTATATTTTTTGAAGTAATTAAATTAACTTCTTTTCTCTCTAATTCTAGCTTTCTTACCAGTAAGACCTCTAAAGTAGTAAATACGTTTTCTACGTACACTTCCTCTTTTGTTTATTTCAATTTTCTGTAATGCAGGTAAGTTGATTGGGAAGATACGCTCTACTCCAACTGTTCCTGACATTTTTCTAATTGTAAAAGTTTGAGAACTTCCAGTTCCTTTAACTTGTATTACAACACCTCTAAAAAACTGAGTTCTGGTTTTGTCACCCTCTCTAATTTCGTAGTATACTGTAATTGTATCTCCTGCTCCAAAAGCTGGAAATTCATTTTTTGTTACAAATTCGTCTTGTACAAATTTTACTAACTCTTCCATTGTAAATGTTTGATAATATTATATTTAAAACAACATTCGCGGTTTTCGCCAGAGGTTGGGCTAAATTCGAGTGCAAAAATAACTTTTTTCTACAATACCACAATGTTTTTTGTTTAATTTTATTATCCTCTTTTTCTGAGGTTTACAATTCTAAACATTTAAAAAATCCTTTTGAAAGCAAACACTGGTATCCATTTCTTTGTATTGTCCATAATTTTCTATAACCTGATAACCACATTTTTTATACAATCCAATTGCTTCAGGCATGCGAATACCTGTTTCTAACAGCACTCTTTTAAAACCACTTTCTTGTATCCATAATTCAAGTCCTACCAATACTTTGGTGGCAATCTTTTTGCCTCTGTGGTACGGATTTACATACATACGTTTAATTTCAACTGTATCCTCATCCATCTTCTTAAAAGCACCACAACCAACAGCTTCCTCATTATCATAAGCTATAATAACATGGTTTAGTTTATCTATGGCATTGTACTGATTGTAAAAATCATGATCTTCACCATCTCTTATTTTTAAATCGGCATCTAATAACTTTACCAGATCTATAAAGTCTTTATTTTCAGAATTAGTTTTAATTAGCTGAATCATATCAAATCGAAATATTAGGAAATAGTTGATTAAATTTTTTAGGCAAAGGAGCACGAACTGAAACTTCTTTGCTTGTGATTGGATGTTGAAACTGAATCGAAAAGGCATGTAAATACAAACCGTTTCCTTTTCCATTTTTTCCTACTTCACCATACAATAGATCACCAAAAATTGGATTTCCTAAAGAAGCCATGTGCTTTCTAAGCTGATGCCTTCTTCCTGTATGTGGTTGTAGCTCCATTAAATTTAAGGTGTTATATTTTTGAGAAGGTTGCGTTTGTAATACTTTATAAGTCGTTTTACTTGCTTTATCATCAATGTCAGATTCAACGATACCAGAATTTTGTTGCAATCCCATTGTCACAGCTAGGTAGATTTTTTGAATTGTTTTGTCTTCAAACATCTTATTTAAATCGATGAGTGCTTTTGAAGTTTTTGCAATCAATAAAG
>JAHRWC010000370.1 GCA_019090365.1 Flavobacteriaceae bacterium | reverse complement strand
TCAATATGATCTAAACGACAACTATTAGTTGTTGGATTAGTACTTATTATAATATTTGAAAGTGAATTATTAAATTGATTAACACCTAAAATAGTAGGTTCACAGCCTTCAATAGAATCTAAATTAGAATAAAAAGATTCACCGTTTTTAAAAAAGCAGCTTAGATGTCCAACTTCATTGATATCAGCATCACCGCTAGGTGCAGTGATAATAGATAATGAACCAACTCCTTCGATCAAGTCGCTTTATTAAAACTTACATTATTTGATTCTGAAGGTTTAAAATAAAAATGGCGATACTCATTTCCATCTACTAATGGTCTGGGAACGATAGAATCTAAAGTATAATAACCTGCATCTTCAGGAAATGGAGTGATCGGATTTTTCATATCAATTGAATCACCTACAGCTAATGAGTAATCATAAAGCAGATATTCAGTACTAATACCATTCAAAGTTAAATTTAAATATACTTTTCGTTCTTGTACTTCTTCACGAAGCAAAAAGCTTCTAGATATATAATGATAACCATCTAATATTTTATAATCAAGACCGTCAACTATAGTATCTCCATCTGTATAATAAATATCGGTATAACAACCAAAAAAGCAATAGGTTTGATGCCATTCATTATAATCATCCAGTAATGGTTTATATTCTTGTCCAAATAAGGGAGTAAAACAAATAAGTAGAAATATAGAAAGTAGTTTCTTCATTATAGAAATAGTTAGTAAACAAATATCGTAAAAATTATATCAAGTATATTTAGCAATTTAATTAAAAAAAATACTAGCCTTTAAATGATTAACACAAAGATTATTGATTTAAAAGACAACTCTAATATTAGCATTTGGCGTTAATCCCAGGGAGTATTCAGTGAATTCTGAAACAATTTCCTCTTCTTCAATTTTGTAGTATTTATTAATAATATTTTTCTGATTTAGAAGATTCCAGATTGAAAAACCAACTTCAATGTTAGTTTTACTCGTTAAAGAAACTGTATATGAAGCAGAAAGATCAACACGCATATAATCATCTAAGCGTTGATTGTTTGTATCGTGATAATTAATCGAGTTTTCAAAAATTTCATTGTTCTCAATAGGAGTTGTATAAGGTTTTCCGGTATGCCAATTAAATCCAGTAGAAACAGAAAACCCTTTATTTGTATAAGAAGACCCTAGTGTAACTGCTTGTTTAATATCTAAATTACTTGGAAATCTTTCTTCTGAAAGTGAATCAAAAGTATACTCATTATTCATGATAGAATAACTCAACCAAAAGCTAGTATTTTTTACACTTTTTCGAACCAATATATCACCTCCTAGTACCGAATAAGAACCATCAGTTTTAACAAATTCATATTGGTTTTGAAACCCTTGACTTTGTGTAGTTATACCCTTTATGTTTTTATAATATGCTTCACCATTTATAAGCCAACTATTTTTGCTAAAACTTATTGAAGTTGATATTTGTTTGCTTTTCATAATAGGTATATCATCATCATTAGACAATTGCCACCTGCGTTTTTCAATCCCTAAAAAATCATTCTGTGAGTTGATGATATGTGAAGAAATCTGATGTTTAAATTCACCTAAAATTTCGAAGTTAAAATAGGTTAAGAAACGTTGATTAAAACTAATTCTTGGTTCAAGAATATAGGAGTCAAACTTATCTAAATAATTGAGGCGAAGCCCAGCTGAAATATAATTATTTTTTAAGGATGATTTATAATGTAATTGTGAATAAACACTATGGCTTCTAACTACTTCAGCGATTAATGAACGATATAATGGAGAATCAATATCATCAAGATTAGACACTTTTGTTTCAGTAAAATTATAACCACTTTCTAATTTTATTTGAGGCTTTAATTTAAAATCTAATTGTGCTTTTAAACCTGTTTCTGAAACACTGTTTTCTTGCAAAAAACGCTGTTCATCAAATAAATTAGCATTGATTGCTTTTAGTTTATAATCAGTTTCATAAATATGTAAAATAGTCTTCACCTTTTCACTCCATGCTCTATAATAATGAATACCTCCAGCAATGCTATTTTGAGAAATACTACTCTCTTTAGATTTCTCAACTTCATCTATATTGGCGTTTTCGTTAAAAACTAATTCGTTGCTAACATTGATAAAATTTACCTGTATTTTATCTTTTTTAGAAAAATGATATAACCAACGTAATGAAGTATCATAAAAGTCGAATTCTTTGTTTGAATTTATAGCATTATTTGTATTGAGTTCTACTTCCGAATCTTGAGAAATACGGTCAAAATATTCTTCGTAAGTAGGAGTTTTTATAAAATCATTGATAGATTTTCTTGCAGCAACTTGAATAGAAGATTTATTGCTCAAAGGTATGTCTGCAAAGCCATCAGTAGAAATAAAATTAGCGCCAAAATTTCCTTTAAACGACTGATTTATTTCATCATTTGTTTTCATGTGTATAGAACCTGAAACTCCATCCGTATGGCTTGCCTGTGTTCCATTTTTTTGAAGTGATACTTTTTGAGTCATTAAAGGATTAAAAATCGAAATCAGTCCAAAAAAATGGCCAGATTGATACATTTTAATGTCGTCCCATAAAATTAAATTCTGATCGTGAGTACCTCCTCTAATATTGATATTTGAAACTGTTTCATTAATGCTTTGTATGCCAGGAAAAGATTGCATCGAAAACAATACGTCAGACTCAATTAAACCAGGAAGCATTGTAAACTTAGAGAAGTCAATTTCAAATGAACCATCATTTAATTTATCAATTCCTTTCACTAAATAATGAGAAAGTATAATTTCAGTTAATTCATGTTCGTCAGGAACAAGATAAATGGTATTACAACGATAGGCTTCATAAAATTCATTAGCTTTTATACTAAGAGGTTTGAAACCAAAAAAACGGACATTAATTTCCTGATTGATAGAAGGAATCTTTAGTTCGAAATATCCATTTTCATTAGTTAAAGTTGAATCTAAATTACTTTGTAAAGTAGC
>JAHRWC010000369.1 GCA_019090365.1 Flavobacteriaceae bacterium | reverse complement strand
GAGATCTACACCCTAGAGTTCGTCGGCAGCGTCAGATGTGTATAAGAGACAGGTATAATAGTACGTATTATGTTGTTCTCAAAAGATAAGTTACAAGAAGTCTCTAATTCGATAGATACTGTCATTCAAAAAGTTCATGAATTAGAATTAAAGTATGCCTTACAAATAAATAATGTCCATCCAAATTATACAGATAGTGCAAAAAATTTGATTCATTATTTAGCCTTACGTTCTTTTGATGTAGATTTATTTCAGGAAAAATTGGGCGAAATTGGTTTGCCAAACTCCCCTGGTTCCGAAAACAATGTATTGTATAATTTACTCACTTTTAAAACACTAATTAATAGTTTATTAAAAGCTGAAACAGAAGATTATCAAGAAAATTATATTAGTAATGTTGAAGCTAAAGAATCATTAGTAAAGAACTCTAAAGCACTTTTAGGTACTAGAAAAAACAACCGAAAAACTGCCATTTTAATTACCCAACCCACTGAAGCTTCAGTAAATGCTGCTTTTGCAAAATCATTGCTAAAATTTGGGATGGATTGCGCAAGGATTAATTGTGCTCATGATGATGAAACAGTTTGGAAAAAAATCATCGAAAACATTCAAGAGCATGACAAAAACTGTAAAATAATGATGGACCTTGGTGGTCCTAAAATTAGAACAGGTAAAATGAAACCTGGGCATAAAGTAATTCATATAAAACCCAAACGAAATGCATTAGGACAAGTTGTAAATCCAGCAAAAATTTGGATGGCTCCCTATGGAATTCTACCTCCAAACCAAGAAGAAGCAGACGTAATCATTCCGATAAACAAAAAATGGCTTCGGAAAACTAAACCAGGTTCTTATTTTATTTTTAATGATTCTCGCGGAAAAAAATGTAAAATTAATATTGACAAAAAAGAAGGATTAGGTCGTTGGGGTTCTACTACTGATTCTTCATACATCACTACAGGAACCTTGCTAAATGTTTTTAAAGAAAAAAAGAAAACAGCTGAAATACATACCATACATGAGTTATTACCTTTAGAGGAAGTTATTTATTTATTTGAAGGTGATGCGCTACGATTAGATAAAGAACCTCATTTGGGTGAACCAGCCGTGAGGGATGAGCAGAATAATGTTATAAAAATGGCTCATATTTCTTGTACACTTCCTGAAATATTTAAAACAGTTGAAATTGGCGAACAAATCTTTTTTGATGACGGAAAAATAGAAGGTTCTATAAGAGAAATTCATTCAGAATATATTATTGTTGAAATTACCAATACCAAGAAAAATGGAGGTAAGTTAAAAGCTGATAAAGGAATAAATCTTCCCAATAGTAAATTAGGCGTAAGAGGATTAACTGTTAAAGATATTAATGATTTAAAATTTGTAGCAAAGCATGCTGATGTGGTCAATTTTTCTTTTGTAAACAATAAGCAAGATGTTGAGGATTTACTAAATGAATTAAAAACATTAGAGGCTAATCTTGGTATTGTTCTTAAGATTGAAACTATTGAGGCTTATAAAAATCTGCCAAGTATTATTTTAAAAGCTATGGAGAATTACCCTATTGGCGTGATGATAGCAAGAGGTGATTTGGCGATAGAAGTAGGTTGGAAAAATGTAGCCATTATTCAGGAAGAAATATTAAGAATTTGTGATGCAGCTCGAATACCAGATATTTGGGCAACCCAAGTATTAGAAAATTTAGCCAAAAAAGGGATTCCTACGAGAGCTGAAATTACGGATGCCGCGATGGCACAAAGAGCAGAATGTGTGATGCTAAATAAAGGTCCTTATATAGAAAAAGCGGTAAAAATGTTAGATAAAATTTTGTGTGAAATGCAACAAATTCAGAAAGACAAAATTCCACTTTTACCAAAGCTTGAGTTTAATGAAGATCTTTAGTTTTAAGAAAATACTTCAAAAAGTAACAAAATTAGCTTTTTTTGAGGTTGATTTAACAATATTATAAATTCACATTTAGGCATGATTCATTGTTAACTACATGAAACACAGTAGTTACGAAGAAATTATTATTTTTCTTTTTTTGCTTACCAAACCATTTATTCACCGTAATTTTGCCGAAATTTTCAAAATAAAAAAAATGAAAAATATTCTTGTCCCTGTTGGTACGACTGAAAGCGGAATTAATAATTTAAAATACGCTTTAAATCTAGCTTCAATAAATGGAGGTAAAGTTTTTTTAATTAGTGTTTATGAAGATGAATCTAAATTAAAAGACATTGCAAACGTAAATGAGTTTTGGATTAACGAAAAACGTCAGCAATTAAAAGATGTAATGAATGGAGTAAACTCTGAAGGAGTTGAAGTTATTACACAATCGATCAAGGGTAATCCTTTTGAAGAAATAAAAAAAATCTCTAAAAAAGAAAACATTGATTTAATCGTTCTTTCTCCACAAAGTATTGAGATTGATGATAAAGTTTATTTAGGAACTACAACTGCTAAAATTCTTAAGCAGACTGAAATTCCTTTATTAATAGTTCCTAACGGATATCTATTTAGAAAGTTTGATTCAATATTATTTGCTTTCAAAAATGGTCATTTTAAGAAAGAAAATGTTCTTGAACCATTAAAATACATGAAAAGTACATTTGATTCTAAGATCAATTTACTTCATGTAATTACACCAGAAGCTACTGAAGAAAGTAAAGAAATCGATACTGAACTTACAACTTTAAAATCGTCTTTAACAACTACTAAAAATGCAACAACCTTTCAAGGTGTTTTAGAGCATTTTCAATCTCATAACCCTGATATGTTATGTGTAGTAAGAAGAAAAAGAGGATTCTTTAAAAAATTATGGGAAAAGAATATTATTCTTAAACGTGATTTTCATACAAGTAAACCATTATTGGTTTTAAGTGGAATACAGGAGTAAATATTACTAACTCCAATTAAAAGGCATCTTAATTATTTAAGATGCCTTTTTTATTTTTAGCAGGGTTTTTCTTGTTCAAAAAAGGGTATTTCCTATTGCTTTTCATTTTTTTGTGTATTAACTTTAAAATCCTGATTTTTAAATGTTTCAATCATGTCTGTTCATGCTCAAAAGGTTTTAGATTTAATACGCGAAATTTCAATAATTGAAGTAGAAAATAGAAATGAATTTCAATCACAATTTCTAGAACAAATCTCTAATGATGGAGATTTAAAAGAGGTTAATTCTTTATTAGACAATGATCAATTATATATTGGTCTTGGTGATGATGTAGATACTTTATCAATAGATTTAAAACCCGAAGATTGGGGTTTGATAAAAAAAGTAGACGTAAGCTCACTATTAGAAATCCCAAAAGCTAAAAAAATAAAGGATATCATCATACCTGAGATTGATATTGACATTCCTCCTCAAGATGACAATACACACAAAATGATTGATCTTGGTGAAGACTGGGGTGAAGCTGAAGAAAGTATTGATTTAGGGCCCGATTGGGAAGATTAAAATATGTTATCATGGAAAAATCTGATCAAATTAAATCGTTAATTGAGTGTATTTCAAATCTTGAAAAGAAAAGTGCTCTACAAAATAAATTTCTTAATGATTTAAAATCTGAACCTTTTGATATTGCTCCATTGCAAAACTTCTTAGAGAAAGAAGAAAACTATAAAGATTTAGGTTTAAAAAAAATAAATTCTAAGAAAATTCAATTAGATGACTGGAAAACAGCACTGAATGAAATAAAAAGTATTGACATTAAACCTCCTAAAAAGCCTACACCTCCAAATAACGATTCTATTGATAAATCAAAGAATATAATTTACTTTGATGTTAAATTTAATGAAGGAGAAAATGATATTAAAATAAATTTAAGAAAACCTGATGATCCTGTTCCTAACGAGATTTTTAAATTTATTACTGAAATAGATAAAGTTCAAAACACGATTAACGAACTTTATTCAGGGAATGAATGTATAACTTTTTTAAGATCTTTATCTGGAATAGCAAGGGTTGGGGGAACCTCCACTTTTATTGAACTTGCGAATATGCATTTAAATCAATTAAAGGATGAAATTGTTTTAAGAAAAGGAACTCATATCAAGTTTTCATACCTAAAAGAACTTGGCATTTATTCATTCTCGGCTATACTAATTTGTTTTATTATTTTCTATACTCCCTATCTGTTTGGTTTTAAATATCCAGTTATAGATTCTATTTATTTAAATAATGGTTTATTTATAATAATAGGTGCATCTATAGGGACATGGCTTTCATTTGCTATTCGGAAGAAAGAAATTGCTTTTGAGGATTTAAGAACATTAAATGAAAATAAGAAGAGCCCATTAATTCTTTTAATCATTTTATTACTAATCGCTTTCTGTTTCTATTTAATGTTTATTACAAATTTTTTGAATATAAAAATAGGCGATGTGTTTAATACTGAAGATTT
>JAHRWC010000368.1 GCA_019090365.1 Flavobacteriaceae bacterium | reverse complement strand
TCAGGAGGGCCTTTAGTACAACATGCATTAGTTGCTTTATTAGAAATGCACCATAGAGGTAGAATTTCGTTAGAGAAAATTGTAGAAAAAACGGCTCATAATCCTGCCATACTTTTCCAAATAAAAGATCGTGGATATATTAGAAAAGGATATAAAGCAGATTTAGTTTTAGTCAATTTAAATTTACCTTGGACCGTTAAAAAAGATAATATTTTATATAAATGTGGTTGGTCACCTTTTGAAGGAACAACATTTAAGTCGAGGATAACTCATACTTTTGTAAATGGAGTATTGACCTATGAAAATTTTAAATTTCCAAACAGAAGTATTCCAGAACGTTTAACGTTTAATAGATCATAATGAGATTGCAAAAAAACATATTTATCTCTTCTAAAAACCGTTGGCTTTTATTGCCTCTAGTATTGATTTTACTAAATAGTTGTCAGGATGTTAAAATGCCAGAACGCCCCGATAACCTTATTTCTGAAGATAAAATTGTTAAAATATATAGCGATGCTTATATTAATAATGCAGCTAAGAATGTAAACAATAAACTACTTGTAGAGAATGGTATAAAATTAGACTCAGTATTGTATAAAAAGTATAGTGTAGATAGTATTCAATTCGCAAAAAGTAATGCGTATTATTCTTCAGATTTGTCTAATTATGCAGAGATTTTCGCAAGGGTTGAAATCCGTTTAAAAATATTTCAAAAAAGAGCAGATAGCTTAATACTTGTTAAAGAAATTGAACTTGAAGAAGCGATATGTGACTCTATGTATCCTAAAGATTCACTTAAATTACAATCTGTAAAAGTTGACTCAAGTCTTATTGAGCCTGTTGTTAGCGATTAGTTTTCTTTAAATAATTTTTACAAACTCGCTCTAAAGTTTCAGAGAGTGGTGTAAATGTAAAATCAATTTTCGATTTAATTTTTTCTGAAGAATATGACGTAGTTGTATATAATGAAGGAACCATTCCTTTTATAAATTTTCTTTTTTTATTAAAAAGAGTATGCAAAAGCCAATCAAAATTACAATACAATAACAGCACCCATTTTGCTATTCTTTTTGAAGGTCCTTTTTTCTGAAAATTAGCAGCAATTTGATTTAGCAAATTCTTATAACTTGAATTTTCACCAACCAATATAAAATGATCATTGGTTATTAAGCTATTCATTAAACTCATCATTGCTTTTACCACATCTTGAATATCTACAAGACCAACTCCGCCAGAGGTATAATAAGGAATTCCTTTAAAAACATTATTAAAAATACTACTACTAGACGAACTCCAATGACCAGAACCCAATACAACTCCGGGTTTAATTATAATTGCATCTAAACCTTCCTGAGTACCTCTCCACACTTCCATGTCTGCACCTTGTTTGGTTATTCCATAGACACTATTTTCATCTTCGGGATTGTACTCATTTTCTTCGTTAATTAAGGCTCCATTTTTAGCAGCGCTTAATGTTGCAATCGAACTTACATGACAGAGTTTTTTAATTTGATTTACTAAACATAAATTAACCACATTGGCAGTTCCTTCCACATTTGTTTTTAAAAGTTTTGAAAAATCTTTCGGATTAAAACCTATAAAAGCTGCAGTATGATAAACATGAGTAATGTTCTGAAAAACTGGTTCTAATGAAGGAAGATCTGTAATATCCGCTTCAACCCAATCAATTTTATTGAAATAGGCTTCAGCATCCACATTATAATAAGAAAATACTTTTTTAACGCTGTCAAAATTGCTTGATTTTCTATGAATGGCTCTCACTTCATTCCCTTCTTTCAGAAGAAAATATAATAAGTGTGAACCAAGTAATCCAGTACCTCCTGTGACTAAAATCATAGCTCAAAAATACTCTTTTTTACAATACGCTTTTGTTTTAAGAATCATCCCTCTATATTTGCCAAAAAGAATATAACAATGCCAAAAAATTTTATCACAGAGTTACAATGGAGAGGGATGATACACGATGTGATGCCCGAAACAGAAAACCATTTAAATGAACAAATGCGTGGAGCATATGTTGGCTTCGATCCAACAGCAGATTCACTTCATATTGGGAATTTGGTTCCTATCATGTTATTGGCGCATTATCAACGTTGTGGACATAAACCGGTTGCATTGGTTGGTGGTGCAACAGGAATGATTGGCGATCCTTCAGGAAAATCTAGTGAACGTAATTTGTTAGATGAAAAAACTTTACGCCATAACCAAGAATGTGTTCGTAATCAATTAGCGCAATTTTTAGATTTTACTTCTGGAGTTGAGAATGAAGCTGTGATGGTAAATAATTACGATTGGATGAAAGAGTTTTCATTTCTTGATTTTATTCGTGATGTTGGAAAACATATTACGGTAAATTATATGATGGCGAAAGATTCTGTTAAGAGTCGTTTAACTGGTGAAGGAGCCGATGGAATGTCTTTTACAGAGTTTACCTACCAAATGGTTCAAGGATATGATTTTCTTCACTTGTATAAAAACCTAGATTGTACCTTACAAATGGGAGGTAGTGATCAATGGGGAAATATTACCACAGGAACTGAATTAATTCGTCGTATTGGAGGAGGTAAAGGTTATGCGCTTACTTGTCCGTTAATTACAAAAAGTGACGGATCTAAATTTGGTAAAAGTGAAGGCGGAAATATTTGGTTAGATGCTAAGAGAACATCTCCTTATAAATTTTACCAATATTGGTTAAATACTAGCGATGAAGATGCTGAAAAGTATATAAAGATTTTTACTTTTTTAGATCAGGATACGATTGAAGGATTGGTGAAAGAACATCAAGAAGCGCCTCATATGCGTTCATTACAAAAACGATTAGCAAAAGAAGTAACGATTACGGTTCATGATGAAGAAGCGTATGATAAGGCTATAAAAGCTTCAAATATTTTATTCGGAAAATCTACTTCAGATGATTTAAAAAACTTAGATACTGAAACATTTTTAGATGTGTTTGAAGGAGTTCCTCAGGCTGAAATTCCTACTTCTGAAATTGAAAATGGATTACAAATCATTGAAGCATTGGCTTCAAAAACAGGATTTTTAAAATCGAATGGAGAAGCGAGAAGAGCTTTAAAAGAAAATTCGATATCAGTAAATAAAGAAAAAGTGAATGATACTTTTCTTATTACTTCTGAAAATACACTAAATGAAAAGTTTGTCCTACTGCAAAGAGGGAAGAAAAACTATTTCATTATCAAATTAGTATAAAATCCAAGTCCCCAAATTATATTATAATTTGGGGACTTTTCAAACTAACTAACTATTCATGAAAGTGAATTTATAAATTTTCTTCCTCATAAATTCTTTCAGCTATATAGTCGTAACATTTCTCTTTTTCTTACAAGAATTTTAAAAAAATCTATTTTTTATATTTTACTTAATTATCTTTATCGAAAGACTATAGAATTATTTTATGCAAGCTGTATTAATTACGGGAGGTTCAGGACTAATTGGGAGTGTATTAAGTGAGAAATTACTTAATAGAGGCTATCAAGTTTTCCATTTAAGTAGATCCACTTCAAATTCGAATTCAATAAAAATATATAAATGGGATTACCATTCTAGTTTTATAGATCCCGAAGCTATTCAAAAAGCAGATTTTATAATTCATTTAGCAGGAGAAAGTTTAGTTCAAAAAAGATGGACTAAAAAGCAGAAACTTTCTATTATTGAAAGTCGAGTAAAGACAACCGACTTATTATTCAAAGAAGTTAAAAAGCAAAATAAAAAATTGAAAGCGTTTATTGCAGCTTCTGGAGTTGGATATTATGGAGCAATAAATTCAGATGATATTGCAACTGAAGAGAATCAGTATCACAATGATTTTTTAGGGAATGTATGTCTTCAATGGGAAAAAAGCGCAGAACCATTTAATGAATTAGGCATTCGTACTGTAGCTTTACGAACAGGTATGGTACTATCTAGTAAAGGTGGAGCTTTGAGTAAATTATTACCAACTTTTAAATGGGGAATTGGTTCAGCAATTGGTTCGGGTCAGCAAAATGTGTCTTGGATACATATTGATGATTTATGTGAAATGTATATCAAGGCGATTGAAGATGATAAAATGCAAGGTCCTTATAATGCTGTTGCTCCCGAGCAGGTTTCAAATTTTAAGTTTTCAAAAATGCTAGCAAATAGTTTAAAGAAATCTTTTTGGATGCCTAATATTCCAGGCGTAATTCTTAAATTAATGTTAGGTGAAATGTCAATAATGTTATTAAAAGGAAGTAGAGTCTCTTCAGAGAAAATTGAAGAAACAGGATTTAGTTTTTCATTTCCAACAATAAAGAGTGCCTTACAAAATTTAATAGAAAAATAAGCATGAGTTTTTTAAATGCAGAATGGCGAAAATTAGTTTTGGCAAATTACAGCATAGATGCTGTCTCTTATACACATCTGACGCTGC
>JAHRWC010000367.1 GCA_019090365.1 Flavobacteriaceae bacterium | reverse complement strand
TGTTGCTGGTATTTTTTCTTGTTTTAAATTAATGATGGTATCTGGTTTTCCTGCTTTCCATTCGTAAGTTGCAGGTTTTATAGTTTCTAACGTATCAATCCCTTCACCAAATTCTCTTCCTTCATCAATCCAACGTATTATTTTTCTAACATTACTATCTGATACCAGTAAGCTATTTTTAAAATCACCTACTTCAGGATCAGCATTCCAAGGAGGCATTCGTTTACTTAACAAAACTTCTTTCATCATAGATGACCAACCATTTACCATATTATAATTAGACATAGACCATGGAGCAATACCATTTTCATTATGGCATTTTACACATCGATCTGCAAGAATAGGAGCAATATCTTTTGAATAGGTAAGATGTTTTCTTTCTTCGGAAGAAGATAATCTTGTGACTTTACAGCCTTTAGCTGGAATATTATTTTCAGTAATTTCTGAAGTTTCTAAAATTAAATCTAGCGTGTTTCTTAGGTATTTTTTCTGAATGATGTCTTTTTGAGATTCATAATCCAATCGGTCGTTTATTGGACCTCTATATAATACAGTTCTTTTTGTTGGATGCAGAATAATTACTTCCCCTGTAATTTTAATATCTAATTCATCAGCGATCAATTGTGCAGAATCTACAAGGACTGGAATATTAAATCCGAAGGATTCAGCTTCTTTTTTAATAGATGTTCTATTGTCTTGGATATTACTATTAATCATGAAGAATTTAAATCCTTTCTCTTGATAATCTTCAACGATTGTTTTATAATCTGAAATCGCATTCCTTACGATAGGACAACCATTTCCTTGTACAAAAAGAACTATTGCTTTATTATTATTATAAAATGAAAGGCGATGAAAATTACCTTCTTCATCATACAATGCATAGTCATTAATTCTACTATCTATTATAGGTTTAGGTGCTTCCTTACATGATAGAATAAGGATGATAACAAAAAATAAAAGTAGGTTCTTTTTTAACAAATTAAATAGAAATGAGAAATGTAATATACATATAATATTAGGCTAATTATTGATTTTAATGTGAAATTTCACAGTTTTTATTAAATATTTAGGGATTATTTATTAACATAATTAAATGTTAAATAATTATTATATATATTCGCTCAAACTTAAAAAAAAATTATTATGAAAAAAATTACTTCACTTTTGCTATTGTTAACAATTTCAATGGCATCTTTCGCTCAGGTTAATGGATATAATATTGGAGATACTGTAGATGATTTCACAGTAACTGATGTTCATGGTGTTGAACACAATTTATATGAATATACAGCAGCTGGAAAATATGTTTATTTAGATTTTTTCTTTGATACATGTGGACCTTGCCAACAAACAACTCCAATTTTTAACGAATTTTTTGATAAGTATGGTTGTAATGAAGGAGATCTTGTTATGATTTCTATGAATAACGGATCTGATTCTGATGAAGAAGTTATAGCTTTTGAAGAACAATTTGGAGGACCTTTTAATCATGCACCAGCAATTAGTGCTGATGGTGGAGCAGGAGTAGTAGATTCTAACTTTAGTATTGCTGCATATCCAACTTACTGTATGATTGGAGCTGATAATACTCTGTTAGTAGGTGATATTTGGCCTTTATCAGGTGTAGAAACTTTTGAAGCAACTTTCGCTACGGCAGGAATAGATCCTACAGTAATGGAATGTAGTTTAGGTGTTACAGAAATTGAAAATTTAGATTTTTCAATTTTTCCAACAGTTTCAAACGGTCAAAACATAAATGTAGAATTAGCTAATCAAACTGCTAAAAACATTTCTGTATATGATGTAACTGGAAAATTAGTATATTCAAATAATGAAAATTCTAATCAGATAACTTTTAACTTAAATGTAAATGCTGGTGTGTATTTCGTAAAAGTAAATACAGATGCTAGTTCTGCAACTAAAAAGATTATCATTAAATAAGAATTTATTTATATAAAAAAATCCCCTTTAGATGTTATCTGGAGGGGATTTTTTATTTAAAATATTTATTAACTATTCACTAAATCATTTTCATTTCTAAATACCAATTGATCATTAAAGCTATCAATTAATATCATACTATCAATCGATATCTTACCTGAAAGAATCGCTTTTGAAAGCTCATTTAATACTTCTTTTTGTATCACTCTCTTCACTGGTCTTGCACCATATTCAGGTTGAAACCCTTTTTGAGCAAGGTATTTAATTGCCTCTTTTGTAGCGTCTAAAGTAATATGCTGTTTTTTCAGCATTTTTGAAACACCTTTTAATTGCAATCCTACTATTTTTTCAATATCCTGTTCATTCAATGGTGTAAACATTAATATATCATCAATTCTATTTAAAAATTCAGGTCTTACCGTTTGCTTTAATAAGCCTAGAACCTCAACTTTTGCAGCTTCCATAGCAGTATCAATATCCTTTACGGCTTCAAACTTATCTTGTATAATATGACTACCCATATTTGAAGTCATTATGATTATAGCGTTCTTAAAATCAGCAACTCGCCCTTTATTATCAGTTAATCTACCTTCATCTAAAACTTGCAATAACACATTAAAGGTATCAGGATGTGCTTTTTCAACTTCATCTAATAATACCACTGAATATGGCTTTCTTCTAACCGCTTCAGTTAATTGACCACCTTCGTCATATCCTACATATCCAGGAGGTGCTCCAACCAATCTACTCACACTATGACGCTCTTGATATTCACTCATATCAATACGGGTCATTGCATTTTCATC
>JAHRWC010000366.1 GCA_019090365.1 Flavobacteriaceae bacterium | reverse complement strand
TCGGCAGCGTCAGATGTGTATAAGAGACAGATAATGGATGGGTTAAAGACATTAACGAAACTCAAAATACAACCGTAAATTTTCCAATTATTGCTGATGAAGACAGAAAAGTAGCTACGCTTTATGATATGATTCATCCAAATGCAGATAATAAACTTACAGTTAGGTCTGTGTTTGTAATTGGATCGGATAAAAAAGTAAAATTAACAATTACTTATCCTGCATCAACGGGTAGAAATTTTGATGAATTACTAAGAGTAATTGATTCGTTACAATTAACTGCTTACCATAAAGTTGCTACACCAGCCAACTGGAATAATGGTGATGATTGCGTTATAGTTCCTTCGGTTTCAAATGAGGAAATACCAAGTTTATTTCCAAAAGGACATACTGAAGTTAAGCCTTATTTAAGGTTAACTCCACAACCAAATCTAAAATAAAGTTTGTATAAAATACTGTATAAAGGGCATAAAAACGCCCTTTATACTTATCTGTTGACAGTAATAAATTTAACTACTTAGTGACTAGAGAACGTAAAGAAAGGGAACTTTTATCCACGCAAAATAAGTTAGACAGATTAAAAAAAGAATCTGGAATTTTTGAACGTAATAAGTTAAAAACAATTGGTTTTGGAATATTAATCACCATTTTCGGTCCAATGTATAATTCTGATCCTGATGTACTTGGTAGATCAAGAAATGCTTTAGAGATTAGTGGAACAAGTCATCTTAAATTATCTATAACTATTGGCATTTTCTATACGGTTGCAGTGATTATTGCGCATTTTGTATGGAAAAAACAGGAATTCCGAAGGCTAAAGTCTTTAGAAGAGAAAATAGAAATTATAAAAATGGAATTGGAAGTCTTTAATTTTAAATAATTCACAACAGCCTACAACGTGTATTATTGCTCCGCCAATTCTTAAAATCCTTAGAATTTTCCTCTATTTCGTTTTCTTTTATTATTTTAGACTTTAAAATATACCGTTATGAAATACTTTAAGATTCTTACCATAGTATTATTCAGTTCAGTCCTTACCTTTTATTCCTGTAATGACAAACCTAAAACACCAGAACAAGAAACTGTAAAAACAAAGGAAGTTACTTCACCAAATGCGACTACTAATAAAACTCCTAAAGACACTGGAAAAGTATGGCATTATACCTGTAGCAAAGGCTGTGAAGGCGGATCTGCAGCTGTTGGTAATTGTGGTAATTGTGGAAGTCTTTTAGCACATAACGCGGCTTTTCATGCCAATGATAATAAAACACCAAATGCTTCTCCATTAATTAACCCTGCTGTTACTAATTCAGGTCAAAATGCAGCTGGAGTATGGCATTATGCCTGTGGAAGTGGATGCGCCGGAGGATCTGGAACTGCTGGTGCTTGCGGTTCTTGTGGAAGTGCCTTAAATCATAATCAAGCATATCATCAATAAAATACAAATGTATAATAATGATTAACCAAGAACAGAATATTCCTTGCCCTGTGTGTAATACAAAAATACCTTTTCAAGTTTCCGAATTATTAAAAGGAGTTCAATTTAAATGTCCAAACACTCAATGTGACGCGTCAATTGGATTGGCACAAGTAAGTTAAGTATTATTGAATTTACTTTAGATAAGTTTACAGATTTAATAGGCAATTTGGCTATATCATAAATTATTATAAACTAAAGAAACAAGTTGTAGCTATTTAAAAAATGAACACTAAGTCAAGAATAGACTCCATAGTAAAATCGAATAGCTTAGACTTTTCTATCACAGGTTTACAAACTTTTAATTTATCTGAATTAAACATAGTAAATGATCTTGAGTTTCTTTTACCTAACAATATTAGGTTGGGTCATTTGGCAGAAAAAATAGTTTCAGAATTAATTAAATCGTCCACCAACTACAAAGTACTTCATGAAAATGTTCAGGTTATTGAATCCAAAAATACTATTGGCGAAATAGATTTTCTTATTGAAGAACTAAAAACGGAAACTAAAATCCATTTGGAATTAGCTTATAAGTTTTATCTGTATGATCCAAACATTTCTTCAGAACCCATAAATAATTGGATTGGTCCGAATAGAAATGATTCATTAATAAAGAAATTAGAGAAATTAAAAAGCAAACAATTTCCCTTACTTCATCATAATTGTACAAAAGCAATATTTAATGAAATAGATGTTTCCGAAGTTTCTCAAGCTCTGTGTTTATTAGTTTCATTGTTTATTCCTTATGAATATAAAGCAACTTTCAGTTCCATTTATAAAAATGCCATTAAAGGATATTATGTAGATTTTGAGACATTTAATAACTTTAATCATTCTGACAAAAATTATTATATGCCTTCAAAAAAAGAATGGGGAATAGATCCATCTGAAAATGGAACTTGGACAGATTTTGAAGGAATAAAAAATTACATTGAAACATGTATGAAAGAAAATCAAGCTCCCTTATGCTGGCAAAAAAATAATGGTTCATATGAAGCTTTTTTTATTGTTTGGTGGTAGATTTACTTAATAAATAAAATAATATGAAATTAAACTTATTGTCTTGTGATGCTCAGAGACCAGATAAAAGAGCGATAGTCAAATGTATTGTAGAGATTTCATCTAACATTGATGAATCTTTGGCGAATGAACTTACAGATATACTTTTAGAAGGTGATGCTGTAGATTTTGAAGTGGAAGATAAAAATACGGGTTCTGCTTTAAGAGCTTTGCGAAAGCTGAGCATTGATTACGAAATTATAGAATGAAGCAAAAGCTTATATGGTTATTAGATTTTAAACGTTATTTATATTTAACTACCTTTAAATTTGACAAAAGCGAAGTAAAGACTTTGTTTTAGTCATTATTTTCATTTCACAAACTCCTTTTCAGTAAATTCATGAAAGCCCTTTTTAAAATCATACTCGTTTCCTTATTGTTTTATTCTTGCTCATCAAGTGACAATGAAATAGACAGTACTCTTATATACCCTACTTTTAGTTCAGAAATTGAAGTAACTATAAATGGATTATCCTTTGATGCAATGGAAC
>JAHRWC010000022.1 GCA_019090365.1 Flavobacteriaceae bacterium | reverse complement strand
TTCGCATTAAAAATATTCTTAATACTATTCTAAAAAGAATGATTATAAAAAAGTTTATTTTAGTAGCTTGCAAATTACGAAATTGTATTCTTAAAAGCCTACAATAGCATGAATCCTAATTTTTTTCAAACTCCAATCGATTACCTTAAGGGTGTAGGCCCTAATAGGGCAGATTTATTACGAAAGGAATTAGGCATACATACCTATCAAGATTTGATGAATTTATTTCCGAATCGATATTTAGACAGAACAAAATATTATACGATTTCACAATTACTAAGAACCAATGCTGAAGTGCAAATTATTGGGAAAATTACTCATATTAAAACGGTACAACAAAAAAGAGGGAATCGCCTTGTAGCAACCTTTATAGATGATTCTGGCAAAATGGAATTGGTTTGGTTTCGTGGTCAAAAATGGATTAAGGAAAACCTTAAAATTAATAAGAAGTATGTAATCTTCGGAAAAACAAACTGGTTCAATGGATTATTTTCTATGCCACATCCTGAAATGGAACTTCAGGAAGATCACGAAAAAAATATTCGATCTGCAATGCAACCTGTTTATCCTTCAACAGAAATGTTGAATTCAAAAGGAATTAGTAATAGAGTTATAAATACCTTAATGCAAACTTTATTTCTAGAATCAAAAAATAAAGTGTCTGAAACACTTTCAGAACCGATCCTTGAACAACTAAAATTAATTTCAAAAACTGAAGCTCTTTTTAATATACATTTTCCACAAAATCAAACACTCTTAGCAAAGGCTCAATATCGATTAAAATTTGAAGAATTATTTTATATTCAATTGCAGTTATTAAGAAAAAATTTACTGCACAAATCAAAAATTAAAGGCTATTCATTTACAAAAGTTGGAGATTATTTCAACACATTTTTTAATGAGCATTTGCCATTCAATTTAACCCAAGCTCAAAAGAAAGTAATTAAAGAAATTAGACATGATTTGGGTAGCAATGCACAAATGAATCGTCTGCTTCAAGGAGATGTAGGTTCTGGAAAAACAATTGTGGCTCTAATGTCAATATTAATAGCACTTGACAACGGATATCAAGCCTGCTTAATGGCTCCAACTGAAATTTTGTCAGTCCAGCACTTTAATGGATTAAGTGAAATGTGTAATAAATTGAATATCAGTATCTCACTATTAACTGGTTCAACTAAAACTTCAAGTAGAAAAAAAATACACGAGAATCTAGAAAATGGCACTTTACAAGTACTAATTGGCACTCATGCTCTCCTTGAAGATAAGGTGAAATTTCAAAATTTAGGGCTTGCTATTATTGATGAACAACATCGATTTGGAGTTGCTCAACGAAGTAAATTATGGCACAAAAATGAATACCCTCCAAACATTTTAGTGATGACCGCTACCCCTATTCCACGAACCTTAGCAATGAGTGTTTATGGTGATCTTGATATTAGTGTTATTGACGAATTACCACCAGGCAGAAAAGCCATAAAAACAGTTCATAGATTTGACTCAAATAGACTGAATGTTTTCAAGTTTATTAGAGACGAAATTTCAAAAGATAGGCAAATCTATATTGTTTACCCTTTAATTCAAGAAAGCGAAGCATTAGACTACAAAGATCTAATGGATGGCTACGAAAGTATTGCTAGAGATTTTCCTTTACCAAATTATCAAATTTCGATTGTGCATGGAAAAATGAAACCAGCAGACAAAGAATTCGAAATGAATCGTTTTATAAAAGGTGAGACAAATATCATGGTTGCCACCACAGTTATAGAAGTTGGCGTAGATGTTCCTAATGCCAGTGTAATGATTATTGAAAGCGCAGAACGATTCGGATTATCTCAGTTACACCAATTAAGAGGACGTGTAGGCAGAGGAGCTGAACAAAGCTATTGCATACTCATGACTAGTCATAAATTATCTGCAGATGCAAAAACAAGATTAGAAACAATGGTAAAAACCTCAGATGGTTTTGAAATTGCTGAAGTAGATTTAAAGTTACGTGGTCCAGGAGACATAATGGGAACTCAACAAAGCGGTGTTCTTAACCTACGAATTGCCGATATCATTAAAGATCATGAAATATTAAAAATTGCAAGAAGCTATGCGAGGCAAGTACTTACAAGCGACCCTTCTCTTTCTTTAGGCGAAAATCAAGCCATTAAATCTACTTATATTCAATTAGCAAAATATAAGAACATTTGGAATTACATAAGCTAAAAACTACTCTTCAAGTAACTGTTTTACAAAAGATTCAAATTCATTTTTAAACTCTATATATTTTTCACCAGTCGCCGGCCCGTTAAAGCCTGTATGGATTTTTCGAACTTTCCCTTTTTTATCAATAAAAATAGAAGTAGGATAAGATAACACATGATTCAACATAGGCATCTTTTCATTTGCTTTCTTCTTATCACTTGTACCATATTGAGCTAATAACACCGGGTATGGTACTTTTACTTTATCTACAAGTCGCTTTATAGCTTTATTAGCTTTTTCAATTGTTGGCGCATATTCAAAGGCTAATGAAACAAATTCAACATCCTTATCCTTGTTTTCATTATAAAACTGAGTATAATATTTTGTTTCATCCAAACAATTAGGGCACCAAGTACCCATAATTTGTACTACAATAATTTTATTTTTAAATCTTTCATCTGTTAAGGATACTGTGTTCCCATTAGAATCTGGAAAGGAAAATTCTATTTTATCATATCCTTCTTTTAAAAACGTAAGAGACTCTTCAGAAGGTAATTCATAATTTTCATTCTTGTCGGCAGTAAACGGTTCTTTCCAATGGTTTCCACTATAAAAGAATCCATACATGATATTATCTCTCACTTCAGCCTCAAACAAAAAAGCATGAGCTCCGTCAAAAGTTGAAAGCTTCATTCTATTCCCCTCCATTACTCCTTCCAAATAACGATAATCACCTGTCGTTGTTCGTATTGTACCAGACACCTTCTCTCCTATTTGTTTAAAAATTCCCTTTGCAATGTATCGGTCTTCTTTTGAGTGTGCGCTAAATACCATCTCCCAATTTCCAGTAACATCGCTCGCTGGCTTATTGATAATATCAAAACGTTTATGATCTCCGTATTTCAGAATAAAAGGGACTTTTCTATTCAAACTTGATTTTACAAACTCACCTCTAATTAATTCATCAGAAACTATCTTCCCTTTCAAAATACCTTCATAAACTGGCATTTGAATAACAATGGAATCTCCCTTTATTTCAACTTCATCAACATTTATCTCTTCTTCAGCATTAAAAACAATTATACTTTCATCATCATTTAATTGAAATGTGAAAGGCAAAATTTTATTATCTTTTACAATTAATTCAGCCTTCCAAAGCCCCGTTTTTAGTAGTTTTACCTCTTCTACTTTTACTTCATTCTTACAAGAAGCAAAGAGCAAAATAATAGAAAACAATAACCATCCATTCTTCATAAAATTTATTTTTATAATCTTATTGCCGAAAGTATTAAAAAATACTTACAAAAATTACTGTAAATAGTATCTTTGCGTTTTGAAAATAAATTTTAAGAATGAAGATTTCATACAACTGGTTAAAACAGTTTATTAATATAGATTGGAAAGCTGAGGAAACTGGCGAATTATTAACTGATCTTGGATTGGAAATTGAAGGCATTGAGCCCTTTGAATCCGTTAAAGGAGGTCTTCAAGGAATTGTTGTTGGACACGTACTAAGCTGTGAACAACATCCAAATGCAGATCGATTAAAAGTTACCAAAGTAGATGTTGGCTCTGGCGAGAACATACAGATTGTTTGTGGCGCTAGTAATGTTGCTGAAGGTCAAAAAGTTCCTGTAGCAACAATCGGCACTACCTTATATGACCCTGAAGGAAAACCTTGGAAGATTAAAAAAGGTAAAATTAGAGGTGAAGTTAGTGAAGGAATGATCTGTGCTGAAGATGAATTAGGTCTTGGTAAAGGTCACGATGGTATTATGGTTCTTGACGCAGAACTTTCTCCTGGAACTAAAGCTTCAGATGTTTTTGATATTGAAAATGATTTAATTTTTGAAATAGGGTTAACCCCAAACCGAGCAGATGCAATGAGCCATTGGGGAGTTGCAAGAGATCTTAAAGCTGGTTTATTACGCAAAGAAGTCTCTTTAGAGCTAATTACCCCTTCCAACAGTCAGTTTAGAGTAAATGATCGTACAAATAAAATTGATGTTGAAGTAGAAGATAATAAATTAGCGCCCAGATATTGTGGCGTGACGATTAGTGGACTTAAAGTGAAAGAGTCTCCTCAATGGTTACAAAACAGACTAAAAGCTATTGGGTTAAGCCCTATCAACAATATTGTTGACGCTACTAACTATGTATTACACGACTTAGGACAACCTTTGCATGCATTTGATACTGCTAAAATTAATGGTGAGAAAATTATAGTTAAAACACTACCAAAAGGTACAAAATTTATCACGCTTGATGAAGTAGAACGTGAATTACATGAAGAAGATTTAATGATTTGCGATAACGAAAAACCAATGTGTATTGCTGGTGTTTTTGGTGGAATAAATAGTGGAGTTACTGAATCTACTACAAGTATTTTTCTTGAAAGCGCATTCTTTAACCCTATTAATGTTAGAAAAACTGCAAAGCGTCACGGCTTAAATACAGATGCTTCGTTTAGATTTGAACGAGGCATAGACCCTAATATTACTGAATATGCATTGATGAGAGCTGCCTTGTTAATTATTGAATTGGCTGGTGGTGAAATTACGAGTGATGTTGTTGACATCTATCCAAAAAAAATTGAAGATCATCAAGTATTCTTAAATTTCGAAAATGCCACTAAACTTATTGGTGAAGAAATTCCAAAGGAAATAATAAAAGAAATTTTAACTTCTTTAGAAATTAAAATCAATAATATTACTGAAGCAGGATTAGGCATGACAATACCTGCCTATAGAAACGACGTTACAAGAGAAGCTGATGTCATAGAAGAAATTCTAAGAGTTTACGGTTATAACAACATTAAATTTACAGAAAAACTTAACGCTTCTATTTCTTCAACTCAAGTTATTGAAGATTATCAAATTCAAAATAAAATTGGTTCTTTATTAACTTCATTAGGTTTTCATGAAATGCTCGGCAATTCACTAACCTCTCCAAAATATACAGAATTAAGTGAGATGCTAAATGCTGACTATAATGTTGAAATGCTGAATCCTTTAAGCAATGACTTATCTGTTCTTAGACAGTCTATGTTATTTAATGCTTTAGAAGCTTTAGCCTACAACATTAACAGAAAAGCAGCTAATGTAAAATTATTTGAGTTTGGTAAAACATATCATAATTATACAAATGGTAGAGCTGAAAACAAACACTTAACATTAGTTGTTTCAGGATCGAAATATGATGACAATTGGACGCATATTCCTCAAAACAGTGATTTCTTTTATTTTAAAGGAATAGTATCTTCTATTCTTGAAAGACTAGGAATTTCTGATTATTCTGAAAAAGGAGTAAGTAACGATATCTTCACAGAAGGAATTTCCTTCTCAAAGAACAATAAAGTTCTTGTAGAATTTGGAATTATCAACAAAAAAATAACAAATCATTTTAGTATTGGATCTGAAATTTTATACACAGATTTTCACTGGGATGCAGTTTTAGAAGAACTTTCAACAGAAAATTTCAAACTAAAACCAATACCTAAATTTCCACAAGTAAAAAGGGATTTTGCTTTGCTTTTAGATGAATCAGTTTCATTTGATGAGTTAAGAGAAATTGCTCAAAAAACAGAACGTAATTTATTGAAAAACGTTAGACTTTTTGATGTTTATACTGGTAAAAATTTACCCAAAGGAAAAAAATCATACGCTTTAAGTTTTACTTTACAAGATGACCGTAAAACTTTAACTGACAAGCAAATAGATAAAATAATGAAAAAGCTTCAAGAACGATTTGAAAAAGAATTAGGCGCTAGTTTGAGATAAATAAAGAATCGTTTTTATACCATAAAAAAGAGGCTATTGAAATTCAATAGCCTCTTTTTTTTATAATGTTTTCAGATTTAATATTCTACTGAAAATACACCTTCAGTAATTTCAAAAACATTTCCATCTGAGTTTAATATATCTAAATCCTCAGCTGTAAACTCAAAAGTACCAGTAATTGTTTTTGCTGTTGTATCAAGACTAGTTATTGTAATTGACCCAGAAGTTGGACCATAAATCTTTTCTCCACCTAATACAGGAGCATATAAGCCTCTAAAGTCACCATATGAAGTTAATTCAAAAGTTCCAAGTTCTGTATCCTCAGGAATTGAAAAACCTATGTTTTGAGACGTTGCATTAGATATTGCACTAACAGTAACCATTGGCCCTAGTAAATCTGAATAAATTGCATTTACACTATCAAAATTTGGAGCTATACCATCAACTTTAGCTGTTAATGTATTATTTGAATTACCACCAACATCAGTTGCAAGTGGTATGTTATTAAAAGCACCATTAGTTACAGTTACACTTTCATCTACAATATTTCCATTATCATCTATTTGGCGTGTACCTACAAATTGAAAAGTACCTGAAGCTAATCCGTTTTCCTCATCAATCTTCGTGATGATTAACTGTCCAGATCCTCCTTCAGCAACCGAACCATAAGAATTTCCACCATTTAATGTATACACTGCACCTGCAGTTAAATTAGACGCATCACTTAAATCGAATGTTCCAACAGAGCCTTCAGAAATTGTGATCACTATCGTTTCATTTGTTGAAGTATTTAAAGCGCTTACATTAAAGATACCATTCACAAAACTAGCAGCTGCAAAATTACTACTTGCTACAAATGCATTAGCATCTATCGTTGCTATAAATTGACCTTCTGGAGCAGGGTTATTATCATTTTCATTAGAGTCATCACTACTACAACTTACCATACCTACTAATAGTAAAGCAAAAAAGCTAATCTTCAATAATTGTTTTTTCATTTTTAATTATATTTTGTTGATATTAAATTAGCTGCGAATATAATTATATGAAAAGACTTATTGGTGTTTTATTTCATTTATAAAGAATAAAGTAATAACAATATTAAACGCGTCCTGCTACTCTATCTTTTGCTAACTGAAGAATGGTTTGAAATTGATCCTCTAAATTCATTTCGGAGTTGTCAATTTCTATAGCATCTTTTGCTTTAATTAAAGGGGAATCTTTTCGTGTAGTGTCAATACGATCGCGTTCTATGACATTATGTAATATCTCTTCATAGGAAACAGAATCGCCTCTTTCAATAAGTTCATTGAAACGTCTTTTTGCTCTTTGTTCTGCATTGGCATTCATAAATAGTTTTAATTCTGCTTCAGGAAAAACTACCGTTCCAATATCTCTTCCATCCATCACAATCCCTTTATCATTTCCCATGATTTGTTGCTGCTGAACTAATTTTGCTCTTACTTCAGAAAGAGTGGCAATTGGACTTACGAATTCTGAAACTCGCAAAGTCCTAATTTCTCTTTCTACATTAATACCATTTAAAAATATTTCAGCTTTACCTGTTGATGAATTTTTATTAAATTTTAAATTGATATTATTGAGTGAGTTAATAAGAGGATTCTTATCAAATTTATTTTCTGAAATAAAATCATTTTGTAATGCATACAATGTTATTGCTCTATACATAGCACCAGAGTCCACATATACATAATCAAAATAGTCTGCTATTTGTTTAGCGACAGTGCTTTTACCTGTAGAAGAATAACCATCAATTGCAATTGTAATTTTTTTCAAAAGTAGATGAATTTGGTTCTTTTTTGATAATAATTCAAATGTAATGAATTAACGGCCTAAATCGATATTCAGTCCGAAAAAGCTTGTATTAGCTGCTGTACTATACTTAGAATAAGTATAACTAAAACGCAATTTATTCAGTTTTATAGAAAATCCTGCACTTAATCCTGCAAAAGCCCTTTGCTCAACAATTCTAAGTTCTTCTGCCCTACGTAAATTATATCCAAGTCTAATATTAAATCCCTTTTCTGGAAATAATTCAATACCAATAATCGTATGTCTAAATGTATTATCTATAAAATTTATCTTTTCTTCGGTAGTATTACCTTCAAGATCTGTATCACCTCTAGCTGGATTAGCAAAAGCTATGTTCCAAACCTGCATGTTTTCAAAGGTTAAGTGCCAACGAATAGGAATGTTTTCTAAAGTTTGTGAAATACCAAAAATCAATTCAAAAGGAAGAGGTTCATACACCTCATCATAGGGTGTAAACTGAGTTCCAATATTACGAGCAACTCCCGTTATATGAAGATCCCAATCATCATACACATACATAACACCAATATCTAAAGCACCTCCAAAAGAAGAGTATTGCTCAAGTTTTGATGAAATTAATTTTACATTCACCCCAACATGAAAATTGGTAAATAAGATGTTTCGCGCATGTCCAACTGAAAGAGCTACTTCTCCACCACTAAAACTACTAGTTGCATTCCCTAACTCATCATACCCATCAAAACTTCCATAATTAATATAGGTAACACCTGCATGTAGCACTTGAGTTCTTCGATCCCATAAATAGGCGTAACTTGCTGTACCATAGTTTACATCACCAATATAATTATTATAATTTACTGATAATTGATTATCCATAGCTGGATTTATCGTCGCAGGATTGTATAAGGCTTGTGTAGGATCATAATCGTAATTAGTTACTACTTTTCCTCCTAATGCAGCTTCTCGAGGAGAATTAACTAAACTTAAAAACTGATATGTGTTTTTACCACCAACCTGCGCCAATGCTATAGTTGAAGTAAATAATATCAATAAAAACAAACCTTTTTGGTTCATAAATGTTTCACCTTGTCTTGAATGTTAACGAATACAAGTATAATTTATTTTCATTGTATTAAAAAGGATTCTAACATCTATCTTATTATTTCCTTTAAATACAGATTATAAATTTTAAACTATAGTTTTTTTGCGTTCTTCACCTTTTGATTTGTTATAGCAAATTTAACTACATCTTTCATCTCCTTCACATAATGAAAAGTTAACCCTTTCAAGTATTCAGGCTTTATTTCTTCAATATCTCTTCGGTTATCTTCACAAAGTAAAATCTCTTTAATGTGAGCTCTTTTTGCTGCAAGAATTTTTTCTTTAATTCCTCCTACTGGCAATACTTTACCTCTTAATGTTATCTCTCCAGTCATTGCCAAGCTTCTTTTTACTTTACGCTGTGTATATAATGACACTAATGAAGTTAACATAGTAACTCCTGCACTTGGTCCATCCTTAGGAGTTGCTCCTTCAGGTACGTGAATATGAACATTATACTTTGCGAAAATTTCAGGATCTAACCCTAAACTTTTTGCATTCGACTTAATATATTCCATCGCAATGGTTGCAGATTCTTTCATCACCTTACCTAGATTACCAGTTAAGGTTAGCATTCCTTTCCCTTTCGATAAAATAGATTCAATAAACAATATATCTCCACCAACTCTTGTCCATGCTAAACCAGTTACCACTCCAGCAACATCATTGCTTTCATATTTATCGCGCTCTAATTTTGGAGCACCTAATACTTCAATAATTACTGCATTGGTAATTTTAATATCATATGATTCTTCCATAGCAATTTTCATTGCTGCATAACGAACCATTTTTGCTAATTGTTTTTCAAGACCTCTTACTCCACTCTCTCTTGTATAACCTTCAACTATTTTTTCTAGTTGTGGCTTACCTATTTTGATATGCTCTTTTGTAAGCCCGTGTTCTACTAATAACTTCGGAAGTAAATGACGTTTTCCAATTTCAACTTTCTCTTCAATCGTATAGCCAGAAACATTGATAATCTCCATACGATCTCTTAACGCTGGCTGAATAGATCCTAAACTATTTGAAGTTGCGATAAACATAACCTTAGATAAATCGTATCCAACTTCTAAAAAGTTATCGTAAAAAGTGTCGTTTTGCTCTGGATCTAAAACCTCTAATAAAGCAGAAGATGGATCTCCTTGACTTCCAACTGAAAGTTTATCGATTTCATCTAACACAAAAACTGGGTTTCCAGTTTCTGCTTTTTTAATATTTTTAAGTACACGACCAGGCATCGCTCCAATATAAGTTTTACGATGTCCTCTTATTTCAGATTCATCACGCATTCCTCCTAAAGACATACGCACATATTTTCTTCCTAATGCTTCAGCAATTGATTTACCTAAAGATGTTTTACCAACTCCTGGAGGTCCATATAAACATAGAATAGGCGATTTCATGTCGTTTCTCAGCTTCAATACTGCTAAGTGCTCTATGATTCTTTTCTTTACGTCTTCAAGTCCGAAATGATCTCTATCTAATATTCTTTTAGCTCTTTTTAGATCGAACTTATCTTTACTGTAATGATCCCATGGTAAATCTAAATATAGATCTAAGTAATTTCTTTGGATTCCGTATTCAGCCATTTGCGGATTCATACGTTGCATTTTAGCCAATTCTTTGTCAAAATGCTCAGAAACATCTTTAGTCCAAATCTTACTTTTAGCACGTTTACGTAATTCTTCAATTTCTTCTTCTGAAGAATTTCCACCCAATTCTTCTTGAATAGTCTTCATTTGCTGGTGAAGAAAATACTCGCGTTGTTGTTGATTGATATCGCTTTCAACTTTCGACTGAATATCATTTCTTAAAGATAACTTTTGTAACTCTACGTTCATATAACGAAGGGTTTCTAAGGCTCTTTCTTTTAAGTCGTTTATCTCTAAAAGTTTTTGTTTTTCTTCAACTGAAATATTCAAATTTGAAGAAACAAAATTGATTAAAAATGAACTACTCTCAATATTCTTAATAGCAAATGCAGCTTCCGAAGGAATATTTGGGCTGTCTTTTATAATCTCTAACGATTTTTCTTTAATTGAGTCTATGATCGCAACAAACTCTTCATTTTCTGTAGCAGGTCTTGCTTCAGTAACTTCACCAATGGTTGCCGTCATATAAGGTTCGTTGGTAATCACTTCTTTTACTTCAAACCTTTTTTTACCTTGTAAAATAACCGTAGTGTTTCCATCAGGCATTTTTAGCACACGTAATATTCTAGCTACGGTTCCTACTTTATTAATATCTTTCAGTAATGGATCTTCAACATTTTCATCGATTTGAGAAACCACACCAATCACTTTATTCCCTTTATTGGTTTCGTTGATCAATTTTATTGATTTATCTCTTCCTGCTGTAATTGGTATTACAACTCCTGGAAACAATACTGTATTTCGCAAAGGTAATATTGGAAGAATTTCTGGTAATTCTTCCTTATTCATTGCTTCTTCATCTTCTGGAGTCATTAACGGAATTAACTCTGCATCTTCATTCAATTCCTGAAATGACAAACTGTCGATTGAGGTAAGTTTTGATCTTCCCATATATAAGTCTAAGACATAATGTCACACATTTAGGTATAACTTATGCTTCGTTTTTTTTAATATTAATTTTACTTTTCTGAAAACCAGCCTTAAATACTATAAACACTGTTATTTTCACTGATAGTAAGTCAATTGTTATGCCATTCCAAACGTATTGAAAAAGGAAAAATTATTTTTTTTGATATTTAACTGTAACAATTTTTAAGTAGATGTATCTTTAGGGTAACAATTGTTTATTTATTGGCACTAACCAGCAAAAATATTGAGACGTTAATCGTTCTTTGTCGTAAGGGAAATCAACTTGCACAATTAGAAGTGTACAATCGCTATCAACATGCGATGTATAACACAGCTTTTAGGATTGTGAAAAATTCTGCTGAAGCTGAAGATATTATGCAAGAATCGTTTATCACTGCTTTTACTAAACTTGATTCATTTAAAGAAAAAGCTTCATTTGGATCTTGGTTGAAAAGAATAGTTATTAATAGAAGTATTGGTGAATATCATAAATCGAAACGATTTGTTAGTGTATCAGATAAGGAAATTGAAGATGAAGCTATAGAAGATTTTTCAATTTCTTCAGAAGATATTACAAATACAAAAGTGAATCATGTGTTAGAATGCATGAACGATTTACATGATAACTATCGTAATATTTTAAACCTACATTTTATTGAAGGTTTTGATTATGAAGAAATCTGCGAGATTTTAAATATCAGTTATGCGAATTGTAGAACACTAATTTCCCGAGCTAAAGAAAGTTTAAGAACCAAATTAATTTAAGAGCATGAAGAAAAATGACTTTGATACTTTATTTAACAAACCTGAAGGGGCTTTTGATATAGAAAAGACACCTACTGGCCATAAAGCTAGGTTTTTAGATAAATTGAATACTGCAAATGACGCGAATGAAGATTCGATTGTTACAAATAATCAAACGAATGTCTTTCAACTAACCTGGAAAAAAGCATTATCTGTAGCAGCAATCGTTCTTGTAATTTTTACTGCAAGTCCGCTTCTTTTTAATCAAGAAGAAACTACTGCTGATTTAGCAAGTGTTTCACCAGAAATGGAAGAAACTCAATCATTTTTTACTACTTCTATTAATAAAGAATTACAAAAATTAAAAAGCTTTAATAATCCTGACGCTAAACTTTTAGTTGAAGATGCTTTAAAACAAATTGAAGTTCTTGAAAATCAATATGAAGATTTAAAAACAGATTTGGTAGAAAGTGGAAACGATAAACGAGTGATTTATGCCATGATTACCAATTTTCAAAATAGAATAGAATTGCTTGAAGAAGTAATATTAAAAATCGAAGATATTAAAAATCTAAATACCCAAAATAATGAAAACATTATATAAATCCTTATTTATTTTAATGCTAATACCAGCAATGTTAGTAGCTAACAATGATATTAAAAAAGGAAAACACAAGAAAGAAAAAACAATAAAGAAAGAATTTACTGTAAATGCTAATGCTGAATTAGAAGTAGATAATAGCTATGGTAATATAGATATTGCTACTTGGAACGAAAACAGAACTGTTATTGAAGTGAACATTTCTACCAGTGGAAATGATGAAGAAAAGGTGCAAAAAAGATTAGATGATATTACAATAGAATTTAATGCAACAAGTTCTTTAGTAAGCGCTAAAACACTTTTCAGTAAAAAGAAAAAGTCATGGAGCTGGTGGGGGAAAAACAACAGCAATATTAATATTGAAGTTAATTATACTATAAAGATTCCAATTACAAACAGTGTAGATTTAGACAATAATTATGGATCTATAATAATTTCAAAATTAGAAGGTGTTGCAAATATTAATTGCGATTATGGACAATTAATTATTGGTGAATTAATGGCTGAAAACAACTCTCTAAATTTTGACTACACAAATAAATCTACGATCTCTTATATGAAAAGTGGAAAGGTAAATGCAGATTATTCAAGCTTTACTATAGATAAAATAGATAATTTAGATTTAAATGCGGATTATACAAAATCTGAAATAGGTGAAGTTGCCTCAATTAATTATAATTGTGATTATGGTAAAGTGGTGATTAACAAAGTAACAAATGTACAAGGAAGAGGAGATTATGTAACCAATCAATTAGGAGCGGTATCAGGTTCTTTAAATCTAAATACTGATTATGGGTCAATTACTACGGATCGCATTACAGGAACTGCTAAAAACACAACAATAACAGCAGATTACACAAGGATAAAACTTGGATTTGATTCAGATTATCATTTCGATTATACGATTAATTTAACCTATGCTAGTTTAAAAGGAAAAGACATTTTGACTACAAAACATTCTTCAGAAGAAAGTGGAAGAAAAAAATATTCTGGATATCATGGAAGTGAAAACTCTGGAAACACAATGATTATTAATTCAGAATATGGAGGAGTTACTCTTTCAAAATTTTAAAAAACAACCAAATGAAAACAATCACAAAAACAATATTCGCAACAGCATTAACCCTATTTAGTTTTACTGTTGGACAAGCGCAGTGGGGAGGTAAAAAAGTTGTAGGTAATGGCAATGTAACCACTAAAACTGTTTCAACACAAGATTATGACGGGGTAAAACTTGTTGGTTCTATGGACGTACATTTTGTAAAAGGTAATGAAGGTACTATTACTGTTAAAGCTGAAGATAACTTACATGAATATATTATAATTGAAGTTAAAGACGATAATCTAATCATTAAGACTAAGAAAAATTATAATATAAAAACAAAGAAAGGAATTCATGTAACAGTTCCATTTCAAGATATTTCAAGAGTTGCTCTTGTAGGTTCGGGAGATATAGATTCGAATGCCCCAATTTCTAGTAACAATTTAGATGTTTCAATTACTGGTTCTGGTGATATTGTACTAGATGTAAAAGCTAGTTCTTTAGATGTTGATATTGTTGGTTCTGGAGATATTAACCTAAAAGGTAGTACTTCAGATCTTGATTTAACAATAAGCGGTAGCGGTGATTTTGAAGGAGGTTCTCTTTCTTCTGAAAACACTAAAGTAACGATCTCTGGATCTGGAGATGCAAGTGTTAATGCTAAAAATAATTTAAAAGCAAGAGTTAGTGGTTCTGGAGATATTGAATATTCTGGAAACCCAAATACAAGTGATAAAAAAGTATCTGGTTCTGGTACTATTTCTTCAAACTAATAGAGTTATAAAACTGAAAAAAGCCGCTAATAGCGGCTTTTTTTTATTCATAAAAGTTAAGCTTTTATTGCAGTGCTAATGAAAATTCACCGCTAGTAATTACATATTCTACAGGAGGATCGACAGAAATATCAATAGTCGTAAATTCAAACACTCCTTCAATTACACCAGTATCTTCATTAAGTTGTTCAACTGTTAATGTTCCTGAATTTGCAATTAAATTAGAAGTCACACCACTATCATTTGTATAATATGCTAATATTTCTTCTCCTGTTATTAATGTATCACTAATATCGTATGTCCCAATTTCTATAGTCGAAGGAACTATTAAACGAATACTTTCATTGGTATCACTATCAATTGAAGTAAACTGGTATCTTGTTATACCATTATATTGAGAAGTAGTTGTTCCTGCAGAATTTGAAACATAAGTTTCACCATTCACATCTGCAATAATTACATTATTAATATTAGCTTCTGGAATATAATCAACAGAAAAACTTCCCTCTGTTACTTGAACTACTGATGGATCTATACCTAGTGGATCTGTTCCTGTAAAAGAAAAAGTAGCCTCAATTAAACCCGTAAAAGTATTAATATTCGTAATTGTGATAGTTCCTGGATTTGAAGTTAAATTTTCACTTGCTGTAGTTGCAGGATTAAACATTCCAATTAACTGTGTCCCGTCAGAAATACTTTCCATTTCGTAGGTTCCTTCTGTTAAACTTTCTGGTATATCAATTCTAATTAAATCTCCATCTCCATTATTAGCTCTAACATTAACAATTAATTCATCATTCACTATATGTCTTTGAGTCATAATAGAAATAGGATTAAAATCTACATCATCGACTTTTGCAAAAAACTCACTGGTAAAAACATTTGCAGTATCCTCGTCAAATTCTACAATAGTATATGGTATTCTATTAAAATTACCGCATTCAAGTTCTATAGTTTCAATAATTTCGTTTCCACTTCCGTCCAATATTGGTTCTCCTGTTAAGGGATCTTTTTTAACTCTTTTTCCTGTAAAACTAAAAGTACCAGAAGCATATTGCTCTTCCAGATTCAACTCTGTAAGTTCTGCTACACCAAATCCACCATTAGGCATATAAGTTACATATGGATTAGAAGGGATTTCTGAGTCATCTGCTGGAATATTTGGAAGGTAATACCCAAAACTTTCAAGTGCCTCATGGTTATTATTATTATTCGGTGGGGAACCATAAATATCATCTGTTAATAAATCAAAAGTTCCTATTGCTGGACTATTTATGTTTAATTGAATTCTGTTATTATCAAGGGTGTTATTTCCTGAAATTGAAAGATGTGTAAAACCATTAAAATGAATAACTAATACAGCTGAATTCCCTGTTAAGAAAACAGAAGAAGTATCTATTGGTACACGAAAATCATCTCCATTTATATCTGCTCTAATCTCTTCAAGATCTGCAAATCTAAACGTACAGAATTCTTCAATGATTTCGCCTTCAAATTTTTCATTGTCACAAGACATTACTGTAAAAAATAATACTGCAACAATAATTGCTTTAATAAAAAGATTCTTTTTCATATTTTTCTTTTTTCATACATCAAGATCGACATATTCCTACAAAAATACAAATTTATATTATATCCGTAATTACTTAGAAATGTTACAAGTAAGCTATTTTTAATACTATCTTATAAAATTACCTGAAATCTAAAAAAGTTAATTTATTGTAAGAATAATGAAAATTCTCCATTAGAAACAACATACTCTAAAGGTGGGTTCACTGAAGTATCTATTACTAAAAACTCAAAAACACCCTCTATTAAACCAGTATCTTCATTGTGTTCAATTACAGTGAAAGTACCTGAATTTGCTATTAAATTTGGCGAAGTTCCACTACCTGCCCAATAGGCTACTACTTCTTCTCCAGTAATTAATACATCACTAATATCATGAGTGCCAATTGTAATTGTTGAAGGCACAATTAAGCGAATACTTTCACTTGAACCTTCGTCAACAGAGCGATAATTGTATCTTGTAATGTTATTAAAAACTGAAGTAGTGACCTCAGTATAATTTGATATAAAAATATCATCGTTAACAGTTGCTAGAATTACGTTATTAATATCAATAGATGGTAAGTAATCGACTGTGAAACTACCTTCTGTTACTTGAACTACTGCAGGATCAATTCCAATAGGATCAGTTCCTGTAAAAGAAAAAATAGCTTCAATATCACCTGTGTATGCATTAATATCTGTTATAGTTATTGTTCCGGGATTAGATGTTAAGTTTTCACTAGCTGTCTGTGTAGGATTATACATCCCTATTAATTGAGTACCATCAGATAGATTAACCATATCATAGGTTCCTTCAGTTAAGCTTTCTGGAATATCGATTCTAATTAAATCTCCAACATTGTTTATTGCTTCAATTTTAATTACAACATTGTCTTGATCACTTTCAATTCTTGTTGCTGAAATAGAAGTTGGCACAAAATCAACTTCATCTACTTTTGCAAAGAATTCATTATTAAGTGAATCTTGATTATTACCTGTTAAGTCAATAATCACAAATGGTAATCTATTAAAATTTCCACAGTCAACTTCTATAGTCTCTATTATTTCATTTCCGCTTTCATCTAGTATTGGTTCTTCTGTAATAGGGTCCGTTTTTATTCTTTTTGCAGTAAAAGTAAAATTACCCGATACATATTGCTCATCTTCATTAAACTCTGTAATTTCAGCTGCTCCAAAGCCACCATTGGGAATATAGGTTACGTAAGGTTCTGGCCATGATGATGTTGCTGGCCATGTTCCTTCATAAAACCAACCATAATGTTCAAAAGGTTCGTTTTGAGAAACTACTGCTGGCCCTGTCTCATTATTTGTAGCTAAATCATAAACTCCAACTTCAGGATTAACAATTGAAATAGCAATAGAGATTGATTCGCTTGAAGTGGTTGCTGAAATAACATTAAAGGCATCAATATCTAAAGTTAGCGTACCATCTTCTTGAATAAAAATTATAGCAAAATTTTCAAAAATATTATCTGGATTAATTTCTGCTTCAGCTCTAAAATCATATCCTCGAACATCAGCTCTAAATTCACGTATATCTGCAATTCGTTGAAAACAATTATCATCAACAAACTCACCTTCTAATTTTTCATTATCGCAGGCAATAACAAGCATTAATAATAAACTAGAAATTATACTTTTAACAAAAAGATTCTTTTTCATATTTCTTTTTTTATATGTTCAAACCTGACATATTCTTTCAAAAATACAATTTTTTATAGTGAAAACTTTTAGGAATGAAAATTCAACTATATAGAGGTAATCAAAATTTCAAAAAAAATAATGCGATGAATGCTTTACCAATTTATGCTTATTAAATAAAAAGCCACTAACAATTAGTGGCTTTTTTATATATTTAATATTAGTATTTTATTGTAAGAATAATGAAAATTCACCAGTAGATATAACGTATTCTACAGGAGGATCTAAGCTAATATCTATAGTTGTAAATTCGAAAACACCTTCGATTAAACCAGTATCTTCATTATGTCTGTCTCTTATACACATCTGACGCTGCCGACGAAGCTAGAAGTGTATATCTCGGTGGT
>JAHRWC010000365.1 GCA_019090365.1 Flavobacteriaceae bacterium | reverse complement strand
TCAATACCATCAATAAAATTAAAAAGCTGAGGTTCGTCTTTTCTTGTGATTTCTATTAAATGTGAACGATCCATTTTATGTTTTTTAAACATAAATTTTAATAAAAATATGATAAGGATAAGCCCTAAACTTACGATTCCACCTCCTAATACAATTAATAATAAGCTAGGTTTAATTGTTATTATCAAAAAACCTGAGTAGAAACAAAATAAAGTGATTGCGATTGATATTGATAGGATAAGGAGGTAAATTATGACAAACAAAACAATACTTAAGATTGCTTTCTTTGTCATTTTTTTAAAGTTATCAGTAACCTCAATATTTTGAATCATACATTTAATTTAATCGGTTTTCTAATTTTTGTTTTATAGCATTCCATTCACTATTCAGAATCGAAAAAACCACAGAATCTCGATATGAACCATCCTTTAATTGTTGATGTTGTCTTAAAATTCCATCTTGTTTTGCACCCAAACGAGCAATTGCATTTTTTGAGGCACTATTTTCTATATGGGTTCTAAACTCGACTGCAATACACTGTAAAGTCTCAAAAGCATGACTCAATAATAATAATTTTGCTTCAGTATTTTTGGCTGTTCTTTGATGCGATTTTGCATACCATGTATATCCAATTTCAACCCTTTTTTGAGTTGGAGGCACATTGCAATAACGCGTAGATCCAATGATGGAATTAGTTTTTTTATCTATAACAGTAAAGGGCAATGCACGACCTACTTTTTGTTCCTCGAGAGCTGTTTGAATATAGGTGTCGATATTTGCTTCGGAAGGAACCGAGGTAAACCATAAGTTCCATAATTTGCCATCACTGGCTGCTTTTAATAAACCTTCGCAATGACTTTCTCTTAAAGGAATAAGTTGCACCTCCTTGCCTTCAAGGATTACTTCCTGTAACCACATGTTAGAATTCTTTTTTAAACTTTAACACTCCTGAAGCATATTCTTCAATGGTATACTGCGTGACTTGTCTTTCATCTTCATTAAAAATATGAATCGTTGCTTTTTCAGCATCATAAGTCCAAGTACCATTGACCATTTTATTAGAAGATCGAGCCACACTAGAATGGTAGGTACATGTTCCGTTTTCTTTTAACTCAAACGAAAATCGATACTTATCAAAAGTAGTATTGTTTTCATCACATGTACGATAAATACTTAGGGTGTTTGTGCCTTCTTCTTTAACATCTGTCCAACAACCTAATAAATCTGTGGTTGTAACTTGAGAATTTTGACCTTGTGTAGAAAAGGCAAATAGAATACAGGCAATAATAAAAAACTTTTTCATAGTCAATTGTATTAAGTAAAAGTGCAATTTTTTAAAACCGTATGATAGATTTCGGTTCAATTTACAAAAGTTTTTGCGAATCTTAGCTAAGAAGAAGCTCCATTTCAAACTGATCAATACTATTTTGGAGTCCAATTTTGTTGAAGGCATTAATTTTTTCTGAATGGCGTTCGTCAACATTGTTTATTCGCATTGTTTCAGAAATTTGCTGCATACCTTCAAATAAAATATTCCAATCTGAATTAGGACTTAGTACATCACACTGAGCGATATAATTACTGCTGGTATGTTTTATAAAATAGGCGAGAGGTGTAGTATTTATTTCAACTTGAAAAAAAGAATAGTTCCCTTCAATAATTGATTCTTTTTGATTGTCCCAAGAATAAAATGATTGATTAGGAAGTTGCGACCAATCTACCTTATGCATCGGAATTTCTCTAGTTATAATTTCCTTTTTTGTATGAATTGGAAGCTTTCCTGAAAAGCATTTGTAGTCTTTACAAATTGTAAAACCAACACTTTCATACGATTTTATAGCCTTGTCATTTTCCTTAATTACTTCTAAGGTGCTTTTTGTAATTCCATTTAATTTTAATTCAGCTAAGGCAAGCTTATAAATATCTTTTACAATCCTTTTTCCACGGTAGGCGGGTAATACACCTGTTCCTGTATTGTAGGCTATTTTTTCATTATTTCTTGTGTCAACTGCGTGTAAAATAAAACCAACAAGTACATCATCGTTATACATGCCATACGATAATTGATAATCTAATTTTGCTGCTTTCCATCGTTCTTTGTAGAAATTTTTATCGGCAGGCATTGTTACGAAATAACCTTCAAAAGAGGCTAAAAAACAATCGATAATTTCATCAAAACAAGAGGGGTCAAAATTGTTAACCTGCATATTATACTTTTTTTGCGATGATGAATAAATCGTTACTAGTAGGTGTATTATATTTAGGATATTTTCTTCTGAACACTTCTACAACGGAAAAATGATTGTCGTATAAGGCCTTTTCTAAATAATCTGACAAATGATAATAAATATATGCCATATCTTCGGAAGAACTTGATTTTGTAAAACCAGATTTCTTATGGTCATCTTCCATGGTACTTAAATAGAGATAGCCATTTTCCGAAACTAGTTTTGAAACATTTGCTATTAAATCTATCGCCTCTTCTTTCGAGATATAAGGCAATCCAAAACCACAAATAGCGGCATCAAATTTTTTGTTTATTTGATGAATATCTCGACAATCCATCACCTGAAACTCAGCTGTTGGATTATTTTTTTCAGCCAATTTAATCATATTGGGAGCAATGTCAATTCCAAAAATTTGATAATCTGGGCGTTTGTTTAAAAGATATTTTGAGATGTTTCCCGGTCCGCAAGCGATATCAAAAATTGTAGCATTCCTCTTTGTAACATAGCGGCAAAAAACCTTGTATGAGTCAACGTATAAAGGATTGTTCATGAACTTATCTTCATAAGCTTTTGCTAATCTATTATATGAATCATGTGTTATTTTGTATTTATCTTCCAAGGTCTTATTTGTTTATTTTATTGAATTCAAACGGAATTACCATTCCATCTCCAGATATTTCAGCACGCATATTTGTTCCATTTTTAAAATAGGAAATCTTTTTAGGGAATTTGTTTTTTTCATTGGTACAAGCAAAACTTACAGTGTCCATTTCAGTAACTATAAAACTAGTAGAAAGTGAATCTCCCATTCCTATTACATCAAAACTCCATTGTTCTTTTACCTTCACAAGCGAAACGTTTTCGCGCCATATGGTATCTTTCTCTTTCATGGTATATCCCAAACACTTGTACTCTGTATCGCTTACTTTATTCCAATGTTCTAAAGTTACTTTGCCTTCCTCTTCATTGCTACGTTGCCAATCTCCAAGAAGCCAGTCAAAATTTATTGCAACAGGAACTTCTTCTTTTACCTGTTTAGATACTTCAGGAGGATTGTTGTTTTTACAAGAAAATATAAAAACTATTAGTATTAACAAGATTGATTTATGCATTGTAAAGAAATTAAAAGTTTATACTTCAAAGATAAGGAATGAGAGCAAACATGATTTATTAAATATATTCTAATTCTTTTAAAACAAAAACGCAACCCTTACCTTTGTACAACATCTTGAAAACAGTAATTAACAAACAATAGATATACCTATGCCAGGATTTGAAATAT
>JAHRWC010000364.1 GCA_019090365.1 Flavobacteriaceae bacterium | reverse complement strand
TAAAACCTAGATTTTCATTTCTAAATTTAGCCAATTCATTCCGATTGAGAGCTGCAATATCGACTCCATTAATATCTAAAGCGCTATTATGTTTAAAGTTAGAAAAAGTATCTAAGGTTCCTAAAATTTGTAACAAAGTAGTTTTTCCTGTACCAGAAGCACCAACTATAGAAACGATTTCCTTCTTTTTTATTTCTAAATCCACACCTTTTAATACGTGTAAATCATCAAAATATTTATGGATGTTTTTGGCTTTAATCATATTCAATTATATAGCGTGAAAGTACTATTTTAGGATAGATTAAGCAATAGTTTTTTTGGATTAAGAATTTTTCTTAAAAACGTGTTTTGCGTTATTATAATCAATAAAATAAGTAATTCTTAGCGATAGGCTATGTTCTGCAGGTTCATTGAATAAATTCTCAAGGCTTCCTCCATAATCTATAGTAGACAGCTCATCTTCATTAAATATCTGATTTCTATAAAGTAAAGTAGCTTCACTACCAGGAGCAAATCGCCATCTAAAACTTAAATCTATATTCCAGATATTGAAATTAGTATTGGGGTCCTCTTCAGAAGTATCGTAATCCGTTTCTGTAAGGGATCCATCGTCATTTAAAGTATAGAATAAGTTGTCGGTATAATCTGCAGTTCCCCAAAAGTTTCTAAACCTTAAATCAATTGCTTTATAAGGGTCAAAATTATAACTTGCAGTTAACGAATTTTCAACTCTTTTCACATCTCGTTGACCAAAAAACACATCGAAATCATCATTATCTATATAGCCGAAATTATCATCCCTTAAATTAAATTCAGTTTCCCAGATGACTAAAAACTTATCTGAAAAACGGTAACGAGGTTCAACACTTATATAGATATTCTGCTGAGGGTCATCAAAATAAGTGCGATATCCTAAATTTAAATCCACAGCTATTTTTTTTCTAAAATCTGTAGACAGCCAAGTGTTTGCTCCTAGATTTGAACTTATAGTTACATATTTTCCATCAACTCTTGGTTCAAAATAGTCTTGGTTTTTACTACGCATATCAAAATTTCCACCAAAGGCAAATCGCTTTGTAGTAACAAAGAAGGCATCTAAGTTAAATGTATTACTCGTTTGAACACTTGGTTTATATAATCGTCTATGTCTAGCTGTTACACCAATTCTATATCGATTAAATGTATTAGTAGGTTCAAAAATTTGATAGGAAGCTCCTGCAACAAAATTGTTGAAGTTATTTCTGAAATTTAAACCTAAATCATTGATGTCTAAAGTAGTATTTGCAAAATCATGCCCAATTCGGTATCTAAATTTTCCTTTTATTCTGAAGATATCTAATTCAGATTGAAAACCAGTTTTTGTTCCTTCTTCTAAATTTACATTACTAAAAATAGCCCTTCCTGAAGTTCTAAATCTATTTTGTTTATCAGCAATACTGAATACACCAGCAGTTACATTTCCATCTCTAAAGTGACCATTTCTAGTTACATTCGTGTTTATTAAAGAAACAGATGAGTTGTCATTAAATTGCTGATCTAATACAAAAATATTATAATTTGAAAGTGGTTCAATAAGTTGTTTTCTAACTTCTCCTGTTTCATTATTTTTAATTTTTGCAAAGGTTTTTTCAGTTACAGCATTAAAAAAGCCAACTCCTAATTTACCTTTTGTTCTTCCAGATACTTTTACAGCATTTAATAAGTTTACTTTATCAGGTTCTTCTAATATTGTTTCAGAGTCTTCATCATAAATAACTTCTCCTACTGGAGCACCTCCAACACGGCGTGAAAAGAATATTCTGCCTTTATTAAATAAATCAACTCCTTCTGTGAAAAATGCTCTGTTTTCATCAAAAGTTTGTTCGAAAGGACCTAGATTTAGGCTAACTTCATCAAAGGCAGCTTGTCCAAAATCAGGAATCAATGTAGCATCTAAAGTGAAACTATCACTTAGTCCATACTTTAGATCTAAACCAGCTTTAAAATCGGTTTCAGTATCGCCATCGTAACTTCCAACAATTCCTTGAGCAAATGGGAATAATGTGAGTCGGATAGGAGGGTTGATATTTTTCACTCCTGAAACGTTCCCGCTATATTGCGATTCATTACCAACACTTTTGTCTATAAAATTCCAGGTATGTGTTTCATTTCGGGTTTTAATTCCACGGTAAAAATTTACTGCCCAATCTTGTACTTTAATTTCAGGGAATCGTAATGCGTTATATGGAATTTTAAATTCAGCAAACCAACCTTTTTCATTTTTAGATATTTTACAATCAAAAACGACATTGTATCCAAAATCAAAATTGTTTTGACCTGCAATAGCATCACCTATGGTTCCAGCACTTGTAACAAAAAAGTGAGTTTCATTAATACCATCATTATATGTATTTAATGCAATAGCAAAATGGTCTGCTTGCACAAAAACTTCATCTCGTTGTGAAAATTGACTTAATATTTTGTCTGGCTCGGGATCAAACATATAGGCAGCAACATATACCGCATTATCATCGTAAGCCATTTTAACTTCAGTTTTAAAACCTTCAGGTATTTCACCTTCATTTCCTGGTTCATACATGTTAAAATTCCCTGCAGCTGAAATATTTTGCCAAACAGTGTCATCTAGAAGTCCATCTATTTTTGGTGGAGTATCAATTCTAATAGCTTCAATTGTTTTTTTATCTTGAGAAATAGCTGAAAAACAATTAGCTAATAAAATTAAAATGATGGTTAGGTTTTTCATTTAAGATTAAATTTGAATGATGGTGATGATCTACCTCAACAAATCTAACTCCTGTAATAAAATGATATTCCTAATTAAAAGTTAAATCTAAAATGATCTTGTTAACAAAGCATATTTTAAAGATAAATCGAATAGCTTATATGATATTCGACTTACGTTTTTTAAATACCTTTTTAATGTTATTATAGTCAAGAAAATACTGTAATCTAATTGAAAAAGTTTGGTTCATAGATTGATCGAATAAGGTTCCAATACTATCAAAGTAACTTTCTTCAGACATTGTATCTTCATTGAATAAACTATTTCTGTATAGAGCAGTTAAAAAACTTCCAGGAGCCACTTGCCATGTATAACTTAAGTCTAAATTCCATGTGTTAAAATTTACATTTGGATCATCCACATCTTCTAATGTATAACCATTATTAGTATTCAAGGATCCATTTTCTTCTAATACAAATAGACTATCATCATAATTTACAGTAGACCAGAAATTTCTAAAGGCGAGAGATAAACTATGTGAAGGATTAAATGTATAGTTCCCTGAAATACTATTTTCTACTGAAAATATATCTCTTTCTCCAAATACTATATTTTCAACTGTTGTTGTTTCGTTATCAATTAATATTTCTTCATCTATATTATTTACAAAACCACGGCTACCCATGTTTTTACGCAATGTAAAGTCATAACTAATTCTGAATTTATCACTAAAACGAACTGTTGGTTCTATACCAAAACCATAGCCAAATAAATCTCTTTCTTTGTCAAAAGCATGAAAAGTATATGCGAAAAATTCTAGAGAAAGTGTTTTATTACTGTTAGTTTCAAACCATCCTTCTATGTTTCCAATATTTTCATATACAAAATATCGTTTATTTTCAAAATCACGTGGTTCAAAGTAATCGTATTGTTTACCTATTTCAAAATTAATATTTCCACCAAACCACATCAATTTTTTGGTTTGTGCATTCATATTTATTCCAGCGTTTGCACCTGTATAAGTGCTTGG
>JAHRWC010000363.1 GCA_019090365.1 Flavobacteriaceae bacterium | reverse complement strand
TGAACTTGCTGTGCAATTTTATGAGCAGTGGTTACCGAAATTATTAAATTTGGGTATACTTCAAAGTCTGCCTTGTGTTTATTAGCTTGTTTTAATTGAACAATTCTTGGAGCATTTACTCCTAACACTAAAGGTAATCTTAAAATCGCAAATTTTTCCTTTGGGAGTTCATTAAAAATTCGTTCTACTGAAACTTTAAATTTTCCATAATCACTTTCAGCTAAAAGCAAATCATTTTCATAAGAAGGCAAGTTGTATTTTCCATCAAACACATTTACTGTTGAAAGAAATAATACACGACAATCATCATTTGTCATTACATAAGCAGAAACCTGTTCATGTACTTTGTATTGAGCTTCAAAACTTCCTCGTAAACTAGAAATAATGATATTGGGTTGTGTGTCATTTAGAATTTCATCAATATCATCTTTTGCAACATCAAAATGATACATAACTTGGTTCTGTTGCAAATGTTCATTTGCAGTGTTATATGTACCGTATACATCGAAATAGGGAAGGAGTTCCTTGTAAAGTGTATTTCCAATAAATCCACTTGCTCCTAAAATAAGTATTCTATTCACTAGCCTTTATAAAATGGTAATTTTATGATGGTAGCAGGAACTGCATTCTTACGAATTTGAATATGAATTTGTGTTCCTACAGATTTCATAATAGAAGGTACATAACCCATTCCAATTCCTTTTCCTAAAGATGGAGACATTGTTCCACTTGTAACTTCACCGATTTTGTTTCCGTTTCCATCTACAATATCATATCCTTGACGAGGGATTCCACGATCATTAAGTTCAAAAGCAATAAGTCTTCGCTCAGTACCTTGCTCTTTTTGTTTTAGTAAGTTTTCAGAATTATTGAATTCTTTAGTAAATTTAGTAATCCATCCTAATCCAGCTTCAATTGGAGAAGTTGTATCATTGATATCATTACCATATAAACAGTATCCCATTTCTAAACGTAGCGTATCACGTGCTGCTAGTCCGATAGGTTTTATTCCAAAATCTTTTCCAGCTTCAAAAACATGAGTCCAAACTTGTTCTACTTCACTGTTTTTGCAATAGATTTCAAATCCACCACTACCAGTATAACCAGTCGCACTAATAATTACATTTTCAATTCCAGCAAAATCATTCACTTCAAACGTATAAAAACTAATAGCAGATAAGTCTGTAGAAGTTAAGGATTGCATTGCTTCAATAGCATTTGGACCTTGAATAGCTAATAATGAATAATCTTCAGAAAGATTTTTCATTTCAGCATTCATAGTATTTTTACTACTAATCCAGTTCCAATCTTTTTCAATATTGGAAGCATTTACAACTAACAACCATTTTTCTTGATCTAAACAATACACAATTAAATCGTCTACAATTCCACCGTCATCATTTGGAAAACAACTGTACTGAGCTTTTCCATCGGTTAATTTTGAAGCATCATTACTGGTTACTTTCTGAATTAATGCCAATGCATTTGGACCTGTAATTAAAAATTCACCCATGTGTGAAACATCAAAAACTCCCACTGAATTTCTAACAGTTTCATGTTCAATATTTACTCCTTCGTAAGAAACTGGCATGTTATAGCCTGCAAAAGGGACCATTTTTGCTCCTAAAGCTTCGTGTATATGTGATAATGCTGTATTGTTCATTGTATAATAATTTTACGCAAATGTATTACAATCTTTAAAAATGTAACGAAAGAAATGTTTGATTGTTTTCAACAAGCACTGTAACTTGCAAATTCATTTAATTTTAATAATAAAATACGCTAAATGAAAATATTTTCTACAAAACAATTTTATGAAGCTGACGCCATAACAGTTAAAAATCAAGAGATTTTACCTGATGATTTAATGGAAAGAGCAGGTACTCAAATTTTTAACTGGTTGCATCGCCAAATGCAAGGTGTACAAGTGCCAATTCATATATTTTGTGGTATAGGAAATAATGGAGGTGATGGATTAGTAGTAGGAAGGTTATTGATTGAGCATGGATATAATGTTTTTGTTTACATCGCAAACTTTACAGACAAACGTTCAAAAGATTTTTTAACGAATTATGATCGAATAAAACATACGAGTAAGAAATGGCCTGTTTTAATGACTTGTGAAGATGATTTTCCTGAAATTCATCCAGATGATATTATTATTGATGGTCTCTTCGGAATAGGTTTAAATAGACCTCCTGAAGGCTGGGTGAAGCTATTGATTCAGTATTTAAATAGTAACAAAGCTTTTAAATTAGCAATTGATATTCCGAGTGGATTATATTCAGATAAAGCTACAGAAGATTTTGACGCAGTGATCAGAGCTAATAATACACTTTCGTTCCAAGCTCCAAAGCTGTCTTTCTTCTTGCCTCAAACGGCTCAGTTTGTTCCTTATTTTGAAGTATTAGACATCGGCTTAGACCCTGAATATCTTTATAAAACAAAACCATTAGCTCAAACTATTGGTAAGTTTGAAGTACAACAATTATACAAACCGAGAAGTAAGTTTACACATAAAAATGATTTTGGGCATGTATTAATGGTTGGTGGAAGTTATGGAAAATTAGGAGCAACTTTACTTGCTTCAAAAGCAGTATTACGAATGGGTGCTGGACTAGTTACAGCTTATGTTCCAAGATGTGGATATTCTGTATTCCAAACTGCATTGCCAGAAGCTATGGTTATAACCGATGTTGAAGAAGAGTATATAACTTCTATTTCTTCAGAATTTAAACCAGATGCTATAGGAATAGGAACTGGAATGGGAACTAATCCTAAAACAATAGAGGCATTAAAAGAGTTGTTTACTAAAACTAAATCGCCTTTAATTATAGATGCTGATGCTATAAATTGCATTGCACTCGATAAAGAATTATTAAAGTTATTGCCAGAAAATTCGATACTTACTCCACACCCTGGAGAATTGAAACGATTGATTGGAACTTGGAAAAATGATTTTGATAAAATAGAAAAGGTTAAAAAGTTTTCAAAAAAACACAAGGTCATCATGTTAATTAAAGGAACATTTTCAATAACGATACAAGGTGATGATCTATTTATCAATACTTCTGGTAATCCAGGTTTGGCTACAGCTGGAAGTGGAGATGTATTAACAGGGATGATTTCTGGATTAGTGTCACAAGGGTATGAACCAGTGTTCGCAACAATTGTTGCTGTTTATTTACATGGTATTTCTGGAGATATTTATGCAACTGAAAATGGCTTTGAAGCAATGTTAGCGTCAGATATTGTAGATGGGATCTCTAAAGCTTATGTAGCTTTATTATCGAATGAACCACCTGCTCAAGAAGAATCAGAAGAAAACAACTCAGAAAATAAAGCATAAAAAAAGCTCCCATTTGGGAGCTTTTTTTATATGATATAAATAGGTTTTAAATCAAACCATCTAATAACTCTCTTAATTTAGGATCTGATGGGCGAGGAGCATCAGCAGAAACTATATTTCCTGAAGGATCTATTAAAATAAACCTTGGAATACCTAAGATATTATATTCAACAGCAAAGCTTGATTTCCAATCTTTATCTGCCATTAATTGAATGCCTCCTAATTCCTTTTTAGTAACCATAGATTTCCATTTTTCATGGTCTTTAGCAGCATCAATTGAAAGGCTAACAAATTCTATATTTTTGTCATGGTATTCAGCTTCAACTATTTTTAGTGAAGGTATTTCACGAATACAAGGACCACACCATGTAGCCCAAACATCAATATATACATATTTTCCTGCTAAATCTTTCAAACTAGTGTTACCTCCTTTATGATTTTCATAATCAAACGTTGGAGAAGCTTTACCAGGTGTTAATTCTTTTAAAATGTTATACTGACCTGTTATTGCTTCTAAATCTCCTTGATCTGGATTTGTACTTTTATAAATAGAAAATGCTTCTTCTAAATATTCATCTGGTGCTAAACCATATTTTAGAAACTGAGAAAGCAAACTATTTTTTGCATAACCATCTGGTAAATTTTCATTAACAATTTTCAAATAAGTAACAGTTCTACTAAGCTTATCATTTTCTAAAAGTGCATCGCCAACCATTCTAGAATAATGTGTATCAACTAAATCTTGGTATCCTATAGAATTTCTAAATGCTATAGTATCATTAAATTTTATGTCTTTTAACTCATCATATAAGCTTTCAGAAGCTTTAAAACCAGGAGTTTTTGTGAAATATTGATGATACTCTTGATAGTTTTCTAATAAGCTAGCATATTCATAGGTTAACTCTTGTTTCTCTAAAGCACTAAATGATTCGTTTACTATATTACTTTCAGAAAGTAAACTTCCTAATCCTAAATTGTAATTTTTTAATTCTGAAACAAAAGTTGATTCATCATTAGAAAACATTTTAGGATAATCAATACTTGTTTCGTTATGAAGATATTTTGCAGCTAAATAATTATTCTCTGAAGCTAAAGTCCCTTCATATTTTATTGTTTCATCAAATTCTTTTGCATTCACATTAGCAGAAATTGTAGCACCTTGCTCTAAATAAATTCCAGTTCTTTCTCTTCCAACAAACAATTGATAATATCCATCTTTACTAATACGAAGTGTATCTGAAAATGTACCAGTTTCAGAAATAGGAATTTTCAGTTCAAAACCATTTCCTCTAACCATGGCATTATCTGCAATGTTATTTTCAACGGAAGCATTTAATATTACATAAGTTATTTTTTCTTCTTCATTACAAGCTATGAAAGCAAGAACGACAGCTAATAAGAGTAGTTTTTTCATCTGAATATTTTTTTATTTTTTTGCTAAAATACATATTAATTACTGTTTGTCGAAAATTAACTAAAACCTTAACAAGAAATTGGTATTTTTGCTTTGAAATTTTATCCATAAACTTGTACATGAAGCATTATATTAATTCTGAAACTCTAAGTATATCTGTTATAAAAGATATTATTGAATATCAAAAAACGATCGAATTATCTGAAGAGGTAATTTCAAATATTGAAAAATCAAAAGCTTATTTGAATTCAAAAATTGAAAATAATTCTACTCCAATTTATGGAATAAATACAGGGTTTGGTTCTTTATTTGATGTTGAAATTTCATCAGAAAACTTATCGCAATTACAAGAAAATCTAGTGATGTCTCATGCTTGTGGTACAGGGGATATGGTTCCAAAAGAGATTATCAAGTTAATGTTGTTATTGAAAATTCAATCATTAAGTTATGGTTATAGTGGAGTTCAATTACAAACAGTACAACGCTTAGTAGATTTTTATAACCATGATATATTACCTGTAATATATTCTCAAGGGAGTTTAGGTGCATCAGGAGATTTAGCTCCTTTGGCTCATCTGGCATTGCCTCTCTTAGGAATGGGGCAAGTTTATTTTGAAAATGAAATTGTTGAATCTGATGTTCTATTAAAGAAGCAACAATGGGAACCTATTCAATTAGAAGCAAAAGAAGGTTTAGCTTTATTGAATGGAACTCAGTTTATGAGTGCTTATGGAGTTCACTGCTTACTTAAAAGCTATAAGTTATCTTATTTTGCAGATCTAATTGGTGCGATTTCGATTGATGCATTCAATTGCAATATGAGTCCTTATAATCCCTTAGTACATTTTGTGCGACCGCATAATGGTCAAATTAAAACAGCAGAACGGATTTTAAATTTTCTTGAAGATAGTGAGATAGGTAAATTAGAAGGGAAACATGTTCAAGATCCATATTCTTTTAGATGTATTCCTCAGGTGCATGGAGCAACAAAAGATACGATAGAGTTTGTAAACAAAACTGTAAAAACTGAAATTAATTCAGTGACTGATAATCCAAATATTTTTGTTGATTCAGATGAAATAATTTCAGGAGGAAACTTTCATGGTCAACCTTTAGCATTGGGATTAGATTATTTAGGGATCGCAATGTCAGAATTAGGTAGTATTTCAGAAAGAAGAACATACCAATTAATTTCTGGACAAAGAGAATTACCTAATTTCCTTGTTAAAAACCCAGGATTGAATAGTGGTTTTATGATTCCTCAATATACAGCTGCTAGTATTGTTAGTCAGAACAAGCAATTAGCAACACCTGCTTCAATTGACTCTATAGTTTCTTCAAATGGTCAAGAAGACCATGTTAGTATGGGTGCAAATTCTGCAACAAAATGTTTAAAAATTGTTGAGAATATAGAGCGAATTTTAGCTATAGAACTTATGAATGCTTCTCAAGCTATGGCATTTAGAAATGATAAATCTTCTAAGTTTATTGAGCAATTTTTAAACTCGTATAGAGAAGTAGTTCCATTTGTGGATAATGATAGGTTATTGGCAAAAGACATCCACAACAGTATTTCATTTCTTAAAAATATGGGAATTGAAAACGATGTGATTTTTAATTAATTCTTACTTTTTTAGTCTTTTTTACAATTTTATTTACCCAATTGACTGCATCATTTAATTTGGTAAAATGCT
>JAHRWC010000362.1 GCA_019090365.1 Flavobacteriaceae bacterium | reverse complement strand
ATTAATTCTTTGAAGCTAGCTCCTGCACAAAATGTTCGTGCTCCGCCACTTTTTAAAATGATTACTTTTACAGCATCATTTTCTCCTGCTTCTTGAATAGCTCCAGCTAATTTTGCAAGTATATCTCCAGGTAAACTATTATGTGCTGGATGAAAAAATTCTATGGTTAAAATTCCTTTACTTATATCTTGCTTTACGTAAGGTTGGGTCATGTTTATAATTTATATTAATCCGAATTGACTAAAGTGATGATTCAAATGTTTACGTTCTAACAAATACCATTCGTATTTATTAATTTCACCAAATACTGCATTTTTAGTAATTCTTTCAGGATTTTCTTTAAAATAAGTTAAGTATTCTTCTCTTGCCTCTAACAGCATCTTTTTAGCTTCCTCTAAATTAGCATGTCTTAAATCTTCAAGCGCTCCTTTTTTATGCAACGGAAAATCTACTTCCTTTGGAAAAGGTTCATAATTATATAATGAATCTCTAACCTTTTCTACATATTTTTCAGGAGTTGCTATTTCAAAATCTTGAAATTCACCTGAAGCAATTCTATAGGTAAATTCAACATGTTCTACCATATGCTGAGGAGTTAATGTACCCCATTTAGCTTTGGTTGTTGAAGTTAATGAGTTTATACAAGAAGTTATTTTATCTGAAGTCATTTCAACAAAAACAGGTTGTTTTTTCTGAACCATTGTCAAGATAGTCGCAATAGCTACTAATTCATCTTCAACATCAAAAACTTCAACATACCATTTTACTATTCCACTTGGGTGCTCCTGTCCTCTTGAATCACGATCAATTTTTTGTTTACATGTTAATCGAACATACACCGTATCATTATGATAAATAGGACGAAGGAATCTACATTCTTCTAAACCATAATTTGCAGCTACAGGTCCTTTATTAGGATATACAAATAATCCAGCTGCAGCAGCTAGTATGAAATATCCATGCGCTGTCCTCTTTTCAAAAATACTTCCTTCCAAAGAAGTAATATCTGTATGGGCATAAAAATGATCCCAAGTAAGATTTGCAAAGTTTACGATATCACCATCGGTAATTGTTCGTTTATGTGTTTTTAAAGACATTCCTGGTTGAATATCTTCCCAATGATATGAAAATGGATGATCTGATATTTCAGTATAAGCACCTTTTGCTTGATAAATACCTGTCACTTCTGTTAAACTAGTTGGTGATCCCTGAACCGCACATCTTTGTAAGTAATGCTTTATTCCACGCATTCCTCCCATTTCTTCTCCACCTCCTGCTCTACCAGGGCCTCCATGAACTAAACCAGGTAATGGAGAACCATGACCAGTGCTTTCTTTAACATTCTCTCTATTCAGAATTAAAATTCGTCCGTGATGACTTGCTGCATTTATCGTGTAATCTTTAGCTATTGTATTATCATTTGTAATAATTGAACTCACTAAAGACCCTTTACCCATTTTAGCTAAAGTAACTGCTTCCTCAATATTCTTATAAGGCATAATCGTACTTACAGGACCAAATGCTTCAGTAACGTGAGCCGCTTCATTTTTAAAAGGATGATCTTCTCTTAACACGATAGGTTTTAAAAAGGCTCCTTTTTTTGAATCTGCACCAATGGTTTCTACATCATTTAAATCGCCATAAACAATTGAAGCTGATTTTGCAATCTTACTTACTTGTTCTCTTACTGAGTTACGTTGTTGTTCACTTACTAAAGATCCCATTCGCACCTCTTTTAAACGAGGGTCACCAATTGTTACTTTATCCAACTCTTTTCCTAATGCAATTTGAACATCTTCAACTAATTTTTCAGGAACTATAATTCTTCGAATTGCAGTACATTTTTGTCCGCATTTCACAGTCATTTCTTTTCGTACTTCCTTTATGAATATATTAAATTCGGGTGTTCCAGGAACAGCATCTTCACCTAAGATTGATGCATTTAATGAATCTGCTTCCATTGTAAATGGAACTGATTCTTGCGTTAATTGTGGATGTGTTTTTAATGTTCTTCCTACCAATGCCGAACCTGTAAAAGTAATAACATCTTGAGATTGAACTGTATCTAGTATATTTCTTGCAGTACCACTAATCAACTGCAATGCTCCTTCAGGTAAAATTCCTGAAGCTATTATTTCTTTTACAACTGCTTCTGTTAAATAAGCAGTTTGTGGAGCTGGTAATACAACTGCTGGCATTCCAGCCATCCAATTGACAGCACATTTCTCTAACATTCCCCAGATAGGGAAATTAAAAGCATTGATATGTACCGCAACTCCTTCTTTTGGCACCATGATATGATGCGCCATAAATCTTCCACCACGCGATAAATCGATTGGATCACCTTCTACATGATAAGTCTGATTAGGAAATAATTTACGTAAAGATGCATTTGCAAAAAGATTTCCAAAACCGCCTTCAATGTCAATCCAACTATCAATTTTTGTTGCACCTGTTCTATAACTCAATTCGTAAAAAGCTTGCTTCTTTTTTACCAAAAACATGGCAAGGCTTTTCAACATATTACCACGTTCTTGAAAGGTCATTTTACGAAGTGCGTTACCGTTATCACGGCCATATTGTAGAATTGAAGGAACATTTAGTCCTTCAACTGTTGTACTTGTAAATTGT
>JAHRWC010000361.1 GCA_019090365.1 Flavobacteriaceae bacterium | reverse complement strand
CTTCTAGCTTCGTCGGCAGCGTCAGATGTGTATAAGAGACAGCCCTAAACGATTACCTAAAGACTTTGTCAGAATAAACAAAGGTCAGGATGGTACTTATTTTCGTAAGCCTATCAATAAAAGATTGAAAACTATTGTGAAGAATAATAATTTGGTTGCTTTTAGTGCAACACATCCTATTAGTAAAATAAATAGTCATGGTTTTTCGAGTGTTGTAAATAAGCGTTATTTCAATATGATGAAGAATTCAGGAAAAGAAAAGCTAGTTCCTCTTACCTTAAACACATTGTCATTAGACATCATTGCTAGAGCAAAAGCAAAAACAACATTGAGAGTTGCTATTTATGCATTGTCAGTTAGAGTGCCAGAGTATAATGCTTTATTAGAAGCTGCAAGAAGAGGTGTTTTTATTAAAATTATTTTTGATAGAAATGTAAATATTTATACGATGGACAGGATAAGTGAAGTGATTTCCAAAGAAAAAATTAACATTGAACTTCGTGCAGGAAAACGGGGGATGCATCAAAAATATATAGTAGATGAAACTGAAGGAAACGTATTAACAGGAACAGCAAATATGACAACAGATTCTATACAAAGACATGCAGAACATCGTTTTTTATTTAAGTCGAATCCAGAACTAGCTGAAGCTTTCACTCAAGATTTTGAAACAATTTGGAGCCGTATTACATTACGGTAAAAAGTATATAAAAAAGCGAATCCATTCACCTAATGGTAGAATGGATTCTTTAACATTGAAAATAATGCTGTGATTATCTTACTTGTCTAAGATACAAAAAATTAGCGTACAGAAAAGAATATTTTGTATTTTTTTACTTTTTCACAAAAATTTCTGCATTTCGGATAGATAATTGTATTTTTGCAACTTCGAAAAATTTAAACTTTTTTGAAAATAATCTTATAATAATTTAAATTAAAATAAATGAAAGTTACAGTAGTAGGAGCGGGTGCAGTAGGTGCAAGTTGTGCCGAATATATCGCAATCAAAAATTTCGCAAGTGAAGTTGTTTTATTAGATATCAAAGAAGGATATGCAGAAGGAAAAGCAATGGATTTAATGCAGACAGCCTCATTAAACGGTTTTGATACTAAAATTGTTGGTTCTACAAGTGATTATACGAAAACTGCAGGTAGTGATATCGTTGTTATTACAAGTGGTATTCCTAGAAAACCAGGAATGACTCGTGAAGAATTAATCGGGATCAACGCTGGAATTGTAAAAACTGTTTCTTCAAGTTTAATTGAACACTCTCCAAATGCAATCGTGATTGTGGTAAGTAACCCAATGGATACGATGACATATTTAGTACATAAAACCACTGGCCTTCCAAAAAATAGAATTATTGGAATGGGTGGAGCTTTAGATAGTGCACGTTTTAAATACAGATTAGCGGAGGCTTTAGAAGCTCCAATTAGTGATGTAGACGGTATTGTTTTAGGTGGTCATAGTGATACTGGAATGGTTCCATTAACTCGTTTAGCGACACGTAATAGTGTGCCTGTTTCTGAATTTATTTCAGATGAAAGATTAGCACAAGTTTTAGAAGATACTAAAGTTGGTGGTGCTACTTTAACTAAATTATTAGGAACTTCTGCTTGGTATGCACCAGGTGCAGCAGTGTCAGGTTTAGTTCAAGCAATTGCTTGTGACCAGAAAAAAATATTTCCTTGTTCAACTTTATTAGAAGGTGAATATGGATTAAATGATATTTGTATTGGTGTACCAGTTGTATTAGGAAGAAATGGAATTGAAAAAATAGTAAATATTGAATTAAGTGATGCAGAAAATGAGCACATGCAAAGAAGTGCGGAAGGTGTTACTAAAACAAATGGCTTATTAGAGTTATAATTTTCAATATTTTATAATATATATTTAGGTAAAGACTGTAGAAATACAGTCTTTATTTTTTATATTTGGCGCATGAAGGCAAAATGGTACTTAAGTACTTTTATTATTATACTTACCTTATTAGGGGTAAGTCTTGAACAATACTCTACTCCTAATCAGGAAATAGTTGTTCAATTTGCCAATGATGAAGTAAGCTTATTTGAAACTCAAAATACTATTGCGATTGTAAAGAAACAATTGCAAGATATTGGAGTCGATAATATTAAGGTACAGGAAAATGCCAACGGAACATTAAAGATTACCTATTATAGTAATGTTGATGTTGCTTCTGTTAAACAAAAATTAGGCCTTGGAATTGTCTCTTTTAGTACAACTAAATCTTCTAAAATTCCATCTGAAAATCAGTCAAATGATTATCAATTAGATGTTTCTGAAATTCAGAAAAGCCAAGAAACAGATTCCGACGTTAACGGAATTGCAGTTGATGTAAGACAAAAAAGTGATCGATTTTTTCAACCTGCTGTAAAATCAATAAATGATTTTGAAGTAAAAGAAAAAAATAACATTGAAAAAGTTGCTTATATCATTCAAAAAAATATTGCAATTGCAATAGATAATTCTTCACATAATATTCCTGAAGTAAGAGCAGGACCTCTTTCTTAAAAGAATTCGTATTAGGTTTTATTAATCAATTAATTGAAACCGAAAAATCATATTTAAATCTGTCTCTTATACACATCTGACGCTGCCGACGAAGCTAGAAGTGTAGATCTAGGTGG
>JAHRWC010000360.1 GCA_019090365.1 Flavobacteriaceae bacterium | reverse complement strand
TCAAATTAGTTTAAAAGCAATTATTTGCTTCGAAAAGTAAGTCTTAGTTTTTAAGAAATTGTTACAGAATCTAATTATACTTCATTTTTCGAAGAATTCGAACTGTTTCTTTATATGAATCATACACCAAATCACCATTGTTTTTTAAATAGGGTTTAGCCTCTAATAATTTCTCTTTCGCTTCCGTAAAATCATTTAAAAAACAAATAAGATAAGTAGCAGGAAGGTGTTTTAAGTCTTTTTTTTCTGAAGAATTTAAAGCTATTTTTTTCTTTAATTTTTCAACTAAAGCATTGTTCGCATTGTAAATATGATGCAGCGTTTTTTTATCAAATTGTGGCGGCTGAAATAATAAATTAGTATCTAATACATACGACCCATTATCATTAAAACTGATGGTAACTTCTTCTAAAGGGTAGTATTTATACTGGTTATTCAGTCCTAAATGAACATATTCTATGATCTTAAATTCGTTTTCAGTAAAACTAATACTCACCTCATCTAAGGTTGAATAAAACAAACGTACTTGTTCATTAATTAATTCGATATCTACTCGAGAATAATAGGTTTCTTCTTTTACATTTTTAATGTTTCCTGCCCAGCAAACCACAAACAATTCTTTAAAAACTTTATAGCTAGAAACTAAATCTAAATGCCTCACATTTATAAAATCAATCACTCCATCAAGGGTGTGTTTAATGTTATTCTTAGCTTTATTTTCAATAGCTTGGACAATTTCAGAATTCACATCTTTAATCTCAATATCGAAATCTTTTGGCATTGAAATACTACCATCTCTTAGAAAAATAGAGCCGCCCCAATACTTCCAAATATTTTTCCGAAGTGAGGTAATTTCTTGGGTAGGTCGTATGGTAACTAATCCAATAACTTTATCTAAAGGAAGATTAGGAAACGCAACATTTTCATATGAAATAATAGGAGGATTGGTTAGATAAGCATTGATTAAATTCTGAATTTTACTATCATCAAAAAAATCGACTCCATTTATTTCGTTGTTTTCATCTTCAACGCCCACAACGATGTATGAATTATTTTTAGGGTTGCTATTACTCAAGGCACAAATGTGTTTTAAGAATTTTGCTTTTCCTTCTTTTGAACCCAAATCAATTTTTCGCTTTTTATCATAAAAACTACACTCATCATTATGAGCGAGTAAGTTTTTAATTAAAAGGCGTTTATTAATCAAGGTGTTATTTTTTATTTACAACGGTACTGGATGCTTGGTCTAATGACATTACGGTTAAATCGGCAATATTTACATGGGCTGGTCTTGTAACCGTAAACCAAATAATATCCGCAATATCTTTTGCTTGTAAGGGAGTAAATCCTTGATACACTTTTGATGCTTTTTCTGAATCTCCTTTAAAACGAACTTCACTAAATTCGGTTTCAACCATTCCTGGGTTGATTGCTCCTACTCGAATGCCTTTCCCGTTTAAATCTATTCGCATTCCTTGATTGATGGCGTCGACTGCATATTTACTAGCACAATAGACATTTCCTCTAGGATATACTTCTTTTCCAGCAGTAGAACCAATATTAATTATATGCCCGCTTTTTCTTTCCAACATTTGTGGCAAAACTGCTTTACTTACAAACAACAATCCTTTTACATTTATATCGATCATTGCTTCCCAATCGTCTGTATTTCCTTCCTGAAAAGGATCCAATCCATGTGCATTTCCAGCATTATTGATTAATATATCTATTTCTGAAAAGCTTTTAGGTAATCCATTTATTTTCGAAAACACATCTTTTTTATCTCGAACATCGAAATTCAAAGTTGTTACTTCACAATATGAATTTAATTCATTTTGAAGTTCGTCCAATCGGTTTTGTCTTCTTCCACAGAGTATTAAATTAATCCCATTTTTAGCAAATGTAATTGCTGTTGCTTTACCAATTCCAGAGGTGGCTCCAGTGATTAATGCTGTTTTATTGTTCATATATCATAAAGTTTTCAAAAAGTAATAAGATGTGCTATAAAAAAACCCGTTATTAGGTGTTAGAAAAGTACGTATTTATAAGGCTTTTAGTAGGTAAAATTTTTATCTAATTTTTAACCAATTGTTAACAACATTTTAAATGTTAATTTTTCAATTTAGCAATCCTTAATAAAAAGAAGATTTTTTAAGTAAAATAATAACATGGAACAGACAAGTACGACCCTAGATATAGGCGCATTAAATGAGAAGATTGAGAAAGAAAGTGCTTTTATAGACATCCTTTCAATGGAAATGAACAAAGTCATCGTTGGCCAAAAACATATGGTTGAGAGACTATTAATTGGTCTTTTAGGACAAGGACATATTTTACTTGAAGGAGTTCCTGGTCTAGCAAAAACTTTAGCTATAAACACACTATCTAAAGCAGTTCACGGAGATTTTAGCAGAATACAATTTACTCCAGATTTACTTCCTGCAGATGTTGTTGGTACCATGATTTATAATATGAAGGATAATGACTTCAGTATAAAAAAAGGACCCATTTTTGCAAACTTTGTATTAGCAGATGAGATTAATCGTGCTCCTGCAAAAGTTCAGTCTGCATTGCTTGAAGCCATGCAAGAAAAACAGGTTACAATTGGTGATACAACATTCCCTTTAGACAAGCCTTTTTTAGTAATGGCGACTCAAAATCCGATAGAACAAGAAGGAACTTACCCTCTTCCTGAAGCACAAGTGGATCGTTTTATGTTAAAAACTGTTATAAAATATCCACAAATGGACGAGGAACAATTAATTATTCGTCAAAATTTAAAGGGAGGATTTGAACAAGTAAATCCTGTTGTTACCATAGAACAAATTTTAAGAGCTCAAGCTTCAGTTCGTGAAGTATATATGGACGAAAAGATTGAAAAATATATTTTAGATATCATTTTTGCAACGCGTTCTCCTGAAAATTATCGCTTAGCAGATTTAAAACCTCTAATTAATTTTGGAGCGTCTCCAAGGGGAAGTATCAACTTAGCTATTGCTTCAAAATGTTACGCTTTTATTAAAAGAAGAGGATATGTAATTCCTGAAGACGTTCGCGCTGTTGTACATGATGTATTACGTCATCGTATTGGAATTACTTATGAAGCGGAAGCTGAAAATGTAACTTCAGAAGACATTATCAATAAAATTGTAAACGAAATTGAAGTACCATAGTCTTTTCAAACAAACTTTATAATCAACCCAAAGAAATTATAAACTATTGACAAGATTCCTTTCAAATGGACACAAAAGAACTTCTTAAAAAAGTACGAAAAATCGAGATTAAAACGCGTCGCTTAAGCGATCACGTGTTTGGTGGAGAATATCATAGTACGTTTAAAGGTCGCGGAATGACTTTTAGTGAAGTGCGTCAATACCAATTTGGTGATGATGTAAGAAGTATCGATTGGAATGTTACGGCTCGTTACAACGAACCTTATGTTAAGGTTTTTGAAGAAGAACGTGAGTTAACATTAATGTTATTGGTTGATATTAGTGGGTCTGAACTTTTTGGAACTGATGAACAGTTTAAAAATGAAATAGTAACTGAAATCGCTGCAACACTAGCTTTCTCTGCGCTACAGAATAATGATAAAATTGGTTTGATTCTTTTTTCAGATGAAATAGAATTATTTATTCCTCCTAAAAAAGGAAAGTCGCATGTATTACGAATTATAAGAGAATTAATCGAATACAAAGGGCAAAGTAAAAAAACAGATTTGGTCAATGCTTTAAAGTATTTAACCAATGTAATGAAGAAGAAAGCTATTGTGTTTGTGCTTTCCGATTTTATTACTGAAGATTATAAAGACACCTTAAAAATTGTTTCTGGAAAACATGATGTTACAGGTATTAGAGTGTACGATAAACACGAAGAACAACTTCCAAATTTAGGAATGGTTCAAATGCAAGATCAGGAAACCGGAGAAACTATTTTAGTAAATACTGCTTCAAAAAAAGTACGTAGAAATTATGAAGCTTATTATCAAGATAGAGCGAATGAATTTTTAGAATCTTTCAGAAAAAGTGGTGCTGGAGCTTTAAGTTGTCGCGTTGATGAGAGTTATGTAAAAAAATTATTAGGATATTTTAAACGAAGAGGTTAGAGGAAGATGACGCAAAATATTCTACATATAATCAAAAACTTAATTAACACAAAAACGCTGTTTGTCGTTGTGTTTTTGATGAGCTTTTTATCTCAAGCTCAGGTAAGTTCTTCTATAGATTCTACAAAAATTAAAATTGGGGAAGAAATTCAATATTCGATAATCGTTGAAGCAGACACTACAGATTTAGTGGTATTTCCTGAAGGTCAAACATTTTTACCATTAGAAGTAATTGAATCGTATAAAGTAGACACAACTTTCGAAAACGCAAAGTATCGATTACTTAAAAAATATGGTGTTACTCAATTCGATTCGGGGAAATATACCATTCCTTCACAACGAATTAATATAAACAATAAGGCGTTTCAAACAGATTCAGTAAAAGTAGAAGTAGTAGATGTTGTTGTTGATACTACACAACAGAAAATGTTTACAATTAAACCAGCAATCGAAATTAAAAAACCTCCTTTCGATTTTATAAAAGCATTGTATTGGATTGTTCCAGTTTTATTGATTATTGCTGGGATTGTGTACCTTTTATTCCGAAGAAAAAAACGAAAAGAAGAAAGAGAAAAAGAATTACCTCCATACGAAGAAGCGTTAGTCGCGCTACAAGAATTGGATAGTTCACACTTATTAGAAGAAGATAAATCGAAAGAATATTACTCTTCTTTAACTGAAATCATAAAGCGTTATTTAGACCGTGAAGTTGATGATAAAGCGCTTGAGAGTACTTCGAATGAATTAATAGAACGCCTAGAATTACATCGTGATTCTGGAAATTTCGATTTCGATTCTGAAACTATTTCTAAGTTAGATAAGATTTTTAAAAGAGCAGATTTAATCAAATTTGCCAAAATGAAAGAGCAGGAAGGTCAGGCAAGTGTTGATAGATCTACAATTGAGGAAATATTAAATGAAACCAAGGAAATTATTCCTGAGTTAACAGAAGAGGAATTACTTGAAAACGAGCAATACTTAGAACAACTCAGAAAAAAACGCAACAAAAAAAGATGGCTTATTGGAGCTGCAAGCATCTTTACTTTAGCTATTATTTCTATAGGAATTTATGGAACTTTAAAAGGAGTTGATGCTGTAAAAGATATCTTTTTAAGTAATGTAACCAAAGAACTTTCAGAGGGTAGATGGATTAAAAGTGAATACGGAAATCCTGCTATCATCATTGAAACTCCAGAAGTATTAGTAAGACAAGAAGTTGATCCAAAATTAATTGAAAGTGTACAAGCAAGTGATTTTAGCATTTTTAGTTATGGAGACAGAAATATATTTAACATTCTGGTTAGTACTGTAAAAGTACAAAGCGATCAAGAAATCAATTTAGATGCAGCAATTGAAGGTGCTTTATCTAATATTGAAAAACAAGGCGCCACTAATTTAGTTGTAAAAACTGAAGAGTTTAAAAC
>JAHRWC010000359.1 GCA_019090365.1 Flavobacteriaceae bacterium | reverse complement strand
TACTTGACAGATATAGCACAATCATTAGAATTTATTTCTAAGAAAAGTTACAAGCATATTAATAATAACCATAAAGCGCTTCGTTTTAATCAGATCAAAGATTTACAAGAAATCAACTCTAAATTTGAACATTTACTAGTAGATATTCAATCTATCTTTAACAATAGAGAGTTTGAAAAACTTGAAAATATCCTTGAAAGAAAGACGAAAGCGATGGAGGATATTTCTGAAATGATTGAAAAGCAAATTCAGAGAACTAGAACAGAAGAATCTAGTCCGAAGAATACAACGCTTTACTTTAGTATTTTAATTGAAACTAAAGATTTAGTAAACGCTTTAATTAACTTAATGGATGAGTATTATACAAGTTATAAAAAGTCCTAATTAAAGTTTAATAATTAAAAAAGCCTCACATTAATTGTGAGGCTTTTTTTTATTCTTCTTTTTCTAATAATGTATCTTTTTCACTGTACAAGAGCTCGGCTATTGCTATTAACTTTTTAATAATATCATTTACATTATCATTGTCATTAACTAAGGTAGAACCTATATCTACAGTCACTAAATTTTCGCTTATTAATTTATTAATCGACTTATTACTTTGGCCTTCAATTCCAAGCATCGCATCATTTTTTAATTTTAACAATCTTTCAAAATGCTGCTCTTTCGTTTCTTCGTCACCTTTTCTGAATAAATATATAACACGTAAAACCTTAATGATTCTTTTCTTAAACTTCTTATATTCTTTTTGAACCAGTTTATTATCTGAAGTATTATAAATAGTATCTTTTCTACTTAGATTATGAACGTTTCTTATAATTTCAATCATTTTTCTATTGGCTACTTTTATTTCAGAAATATGATTGTTTTGTTCTTCAGTTAACTTTAATCGACTTTGTCCTTTTGTAGCATAACTTATAATTTGACCATATATATTTTTTACTTTAGTATAATACAATTCGTCAACTTTTGTCTTTAAATCTTCCTTAGACTCTTTAACAATGTTTTTAATTTTCTTATCCGATTTTATATCTTCTCTATGGATATTTAATGCATGAGATACTATTTCAAAAATTGCGTTCTTAAATAAAAACTTAGATTCATTTTCTAATGAAACAATTAAAGTTTCAGGGTATTTTGTAATATCCTTAGTTAAGAATTTAGGTTCATCTACTTCTTTTAATACATCTAATTTTATAGGTACAATACGTTCTACTACTCTAGCTATAGGTTTAATAAACCATAACAATAAGAATGTATTTGTTATATTAAAAATGGTGTGAAATAATGAAATTGCAACAGGAATTGCAGCTGCACTAAGATAAGGAGATTCAGAACCTGTGTATTCTGCAACTCTACCAACTAATTTCAAAAATGGATAAAAAACGATGAGCAACCAAATAACACCAATGATGTTAAACATAAGGTGTGCTCGTGCGGTTCGTTTGGCATGATAATTTGCGACAACTGCTGCTAAATTTGCAGTAATAGTGGTTCCAATATTTTCACCTAAAACCATGGCTGCTGCTAATTCGAAAGGAATCCAACCTTGTGCAGTCATTATTAAAGTTAATGCCATTGTTGCACTTGAAGACTGAATTATAACCGTAAGTAATGTTCCTATAAACAAAAATATAAGAACTGACCAAAATCCTAAATCTGTATATTGAGTTAAGAATTCAAGAATTTCAGGATTCTGTTTTATATCAGGGACTGCATCTTTTAAAAATTGAAGTCCGATAAATAATATCGAAAATCCAATTATAAAAATACCCCAATTTTTAATAGTTGGTTTCTTAGCAAATGTAAATGCAAAACCTAACCCAACTAGAGGCAAAGCAATTGCGCTCATACTTACTTTAAACCCTAATATAGTGATTAACCAGGCTGTTATGGTAGTACCAATATTTGCACCCATTATAACACTTATAGACTCTGTTAAGGTCAATAATGAAGCATTCGAAAAACTAACCACCATTAATGTAGTGGCTGAAGAAGATTGAATAATTGAAGTAATAAAAAAACCTGTAAAGATTCCTAAAAATCTGTTTGAGGTCATTGTTGCAAGGATCTTTCTCATTTTGTCACCTGCTAAATCCATAAGTGCATCACTCATTACCTTCATCCCAAAGAGGAAAAGTCCTAAAGCTCCAAAAAGTTGTAAAATATCAGTAAATCCGTATTCCATTTTTTTTATATTGGTTAGTTACTATAAATTATTTTGCTGTATTATTTTCATCTAATAAGGTATCTATTTTACCATAAAGTAATTCAGCAACAACAATTAATTTTTTAATGATTTCATTTACATTATAATTATCGTTAAATAAAGAAGAAGCCATTTCTGGATTTATTAAATCTTTACGAATTAACTTATCTATTGAATCATTACTGTTCTTTATATTTTCTTTTGCTTCTTTTTTTAATTGAGAAAGTTTTTCTGCATATTTTTCAGTCTCTTCTTCAGTTCTAAATAAATAAATAATCCTTAATACTTTCGTTATCTTTTTTCTAAAACCATCATATTCTTTTTCCAAATAAGGGTTATTTAGATTTTGAGAAAGTGTTATGTTTTTGTTTAATTCTCGCGTATCCTTAATGATTTCAACCATTTTACGGTTTGCTACCTTAATATTTGAAACAATTTTGTCTTGCCTTTTATTTAACTTTAAAGAGTTTTGAGTTGTAGTGATATATGTAATAATTTCACTATAAATATGTTTTACTTTTTTATAGTAAATATCATCTATATCAATATTTAAATCTTTAGTAGACTTTTTAATAATATTTTTAACCTTCTCATCCGATTTAACATCCTCTCTATGAATATTTAAACTATGAGATACAATTTCGAAAATAGCATTTTTATATAAATATTTAGATTCTTTTACTAAAGCTGAAATTGCAGAGGTAGGCATAAGTAATACAGATTCACTTAAGAATTTTGGTTCATCAATATCTTTATCTACTTTTTCTTTAATGAATCTTATTAAAAATCTTTCAAGTATTTTAATAAAAGGAATCATAATTAGTACTCCTATAATATTAAATATGGTGTGAAATAATGCTAATTTTAAAGT
>JAHRWC010000358.1 GCA_019090365.1 Flavobacteriaceae bacterium | reverse complement strand
TGATTTCAAAGTTAACACCAAGATCTATTATCTCACCAACTTTTGATATTCCTAATCCGTACATGATATCAAATTCGGCTAATTTAAAAGGGGGTGCAACTTTGTTTTTTACAACTTTTACACGTGTTTTATTACCAAGAACTTCACTATTAGAGTTTTTAATTTGTGTAGAACGTCTAATATCTAAACGAACAGAAGCGTAAAATTTTAATGCATTTCCTCCAGTTGTAGTTTCTGGATTTCCAAACATTACACCGATTTTCTCACGTAATTGATTAATGAAGAATACAGTACAATTTGTTTTACTGATTGAGCTAGTTAACTTTCTTAGTGCTTGTGACATTAATCGAGCATGAAGTCCCATTTTAGAATCTCCCATTTCTCCTTCAATTTCACTTTTTGGAGTTAATGCAGCAACTGAATCGATTACAATTAAATCGATAGCTCCACTTCTAATTAAGTTATCGGTAATTTCTAAAGCTTGTTCTCCATTATCAGGTTGAGAAATAATTAAATTTTCAATATCAACCCCTAAATTTTTAGCATAATATCTATCAAATGCATGTTCAGCATCAATAAAAGCTGCAATACCACCTTTTTTCTGACACTCAGCAATTGCATGTAGGGTTAAAGTAGTTTTACCAGAAGATTCAGGTCCATATATTTCAACAACTCTTCCTCTTGGGTATCCTCCAACTCCTAAGGCAATATCTAATCCTAAAGAACCTGTTGGAATTACCTCTACTTCTTGAACAGGAGCATCTCCCATTTTCATTACAGTACCTTTACCGTACGTTTTATCTAATTTATCTAATGTTAGCTTAAGTGCTTTTAATTTTGCTTCGTTTTCTTTGCTCATCGTATCTAATTTCTTGACTATATTAACTCGCTAAGTTACTATTTCTTTGGTTGGACTGCAAAGGGAAAAACCCTAGAATGATATTTTTTGTCAACAACTTTGAAAGAAGTACTTTTGCTTTTGATAAATGTATGAATGTATCCTTTTCAAGGAACTATTTGAAACAAATTTGTTTTATAATTAATTGGTACATTTACTATTATAAAATAATAATTAATCTTCGTCTCTTTTTTTCAAAATGAAAAGAGCTATATATATAAATAAATATGGGCTGTACAAGTTGTAGTTCAGGTACTGACGGACAACCAAAAGGCTGCAAGAACAATGGGACTTGTGGATCTGATGGATGTAATAAACTGACGGTTTTCGATTGGCTTTCTAATATGTCACTACCAGGAAATAGTCTACCTTTTAATGGAGTTGAAGTACGTTTTAAAAACGGAAGAAAACATTTTTATAAAACGCCAGAAGATGTAACTCTTTCCATTGGAGATGTAGTAGCTACTGAGGCTACTTCAGGGCATGATATTGGAATCGTCACTTTAACAGGAGAATTGGTTAAAGTGCAAATGAAGAAAAAGAAGGACACAACTGCTGTTGATGAACTTCCAAAAATATATAGAAAAGCTTCACAAAAAGATATTGATATTTGGCAAAATTCTAGAAAGAAGGAAAGCGAAATACAGAAAAGATCTAGAGAAATTGCCATTCATTTAGGATTAAAAATGAAAATCTCTGATATTGAATATCAAGGTGATGGTTCAAAAGTTATCTTTTATTATACAGCTGAAGAACGTGTAGATTTTAGACAACTAATTAAAGATCTTGCAAAAGCATTTAGCACTCGTGTTGAGATGAAACAAGTTGGTTTCCGTCAGGAAGCTTCTAGACTTGGAGGTATAGGCTCTTGTGGTCGCGAATTGTGTTGTTCTACATGGTTAACTGATTTTAGATCGGTAAAAACTTCAGCAGCACGCTATCAACAACTTTCTTTAAACCCTTTAAAATTAGCTGGTCAGTGCGGAAAATTAAAATGCTGTTTAAATTATGAGTTGGATTCATATTTAGATGCATTAAAAGAGTTTCCGAAGAATGATAAAAAATTATTCACTGAAAAAGGAAATGCATTTTGTATAAAAATTGATATTTTTAAAGGTGTACTTTGGTATGCTTATGAAGGGAAAGCAATGAATTGGTTTATGCTTTCTGTAGAAAATGCTAATAAAATTATTACTATTAATCAAAAAGGTGATAAAGTTGCTAGTATTGAAGAATATGTAGAAGATGTTGTTGTTCCAGATAGTCAAATTTTTAGTGATGTGGTTGGGCAAGATAGCCTAACACGTTTCGACAAACCGAAACAAAAAAGGAATAATAATAAAAGAAGAAACAATAGAAACCGTAACCGAAATAGAAATCAGAAGAGGGATGCTAAATAGGTTTATTTATATTTTACTAGCTACATTTTTGATTTCATGTAATTCGAATACTGTTGTGAGTAGTTCGAAATCTGTTGAAAACAACTGGAATAAAAACGACATTGTTGAATTTGAAATACCACAATTAGACTCATTGCAACTTTACAATGTTTTTATTGACATTCGCAATTCTAATGAGTATAAATACAGCAACTTGTATTTAATTGCAAGTATAGAATTTCCTCATGGAAAATTTATTGTAGATACATTAGAATATAAAATGGCACAGCCTGATGGCTCATGGTTAGGAGCAGGTATTGGTAGTGTTAAAGAAAATAAATTATGGTATAAGGAAAAGGTTCGTTTTTCAGAAGAAGGAATTTATACTCTTAGAATTGAACACGCAGCACGCAATAACGGAGCTGTAGAAGGCGTTTCTAATCTTGAAGGAATAACAGATGTTGGGTATAGTATCGAAATATCCTCTGAACAGTAATATAGATGGCAAAAAAACAAGTTAAAAAAAAGAATCCAGTTCAAGATTCACAAAACAAACACAAAAAAACCTTTTGGAAAATATTTTTCATAGGAATAGGCTTTATATTCCTTTTATTTTTATCAGCTTCTTGGGGACTTTTTGGAAGCTTACCTGATGAAACTAGTCTAGAAAATCCTGAAAAAAATCTAGCTACTGAAATCATCGCTTCTGATGGAAAAACACTTGGAAAATTTTATAAAGAAAATAGAACACCTGTTCAATATGAAGATTTACCAGCACACTTAGTAAATGCATTAATAGCAACTGAAGATGTTCGATTTTATGATCATTCTGGGATTGATGCTAGAGGTACAGTAAGGGCTTTTGCCTTTTTAGGATCAAGGGGTGGAGCAAGTACAATTTCACAACAATTAGCAAAACTGTTTTTTACAGATGGTGCTTCTCGTAATAAATTAGCTAGAGCACAACAAAAAATAAAAGAATGGGTGATTGCGATTCGTCTTGAACGTCGTTACACCAAAGAAGAGATTATTACCATGTATTTTAATGAGTATGATTTTTTAAATCAAGCCATTGGAATTGAATCTGCTGCGCACATTTATTTTGATAAACCTCCTATAGATTTGTCTGTAATGGAATCTGCTATTTTAGTTGGAATGTTTAAAAATTCATCATTATACAACCCGGTTAAAAACCCTGTAGGTGTAAGAAATCGACGTAATGTAGTGTTAAGTCAGATGGAAAAATACGATTTTATTTCAGAAGAAGTTAAGGACTCATTACAAGCATTACCCTTAGAAATTACTTTTACGCCTCAAGGTCATGATGAAGGAATAGCAACTTATTTTAGAGAATACACACGTTCTTTTATGCACGATTGGATTAAAGAAAACCCAAAAACAGATGGATCAAGTTATAATATTTATAGTGACGGATTAAAAATTCACACAACTATAAATGCTGAAATGCAAAAAAATGCAGAAAGCGCTGTAGATCAACACATCTCAAAACTTCAAAAAGAATTTGACAAGCAAAATAAAAAGAATAAAACGGCTCCTTTTAGAGACATTAATGAATCTGAAATTGAATCGATATTAAATTCAGCAATGCGAAGAAGTGATCGTTGGCGTGAACTAGAGAAACAAGGAAAAAGTGAAAAAGAAATTATAGCAAGTTTTAGTAAGAAAACTAAAATGAAGATTTTTTCATGGAGCGGTAAAAGAAATGAAATAGATACTTTAATGACTCCATTAGATTCTATTCGTTACCATAAATCTATTTTACAAGCATCACTTATGTCAATGACTCCTCAAACTGGAGAGGTAAAAGCATGGGTAGGAGGAATAGATTATAGGCATTTTAAATATGACATGGTTAAAAAAGGGAAACGTCAAATTGGTTCCACTTTTAAACCCTTTGTTTATGCTACTGTTATTGATCAAATGCATATGTCTCCTTGTGATACATTGCCAAATACTCAATATACCATTGAAGCAGGAAAATATGGTTTATTAAAGCCTTGGACACCAAAAAACTCTGGAGGTAAATATGGAGGAATGCTTTCATTAAAATCTGCTTTAGCACAATCTATTAATACGGTTACAGCAAGATTAATAGACAGAGTTGGTCCAAAACCAGTGATTGAATTAATAAAGAAAATGGGTGTTGATACTGAAAATATACCTGCAGCTCCTTCGATTGCCTTAGGTACTCCAGACGTATCTTTATTTGAAATGGTTGGTGCTTATAGTGCTTTTGCTAATGAAGGTGTGTACATAAAACCTACATTAGTTACAAGAATAGAAGATAAAAACGGAACAATTTTATATCAAAATGTACCTGAAGCTAAAGATGTAATAAGTAAAGAAGCAGCCTATGTTACTATTAGTTTAATGGAAGGGGTTACCCAATCGGGTTCAGGATCTAGATTACGAACTTCTTGGGCAGTGAATGCTCCTGTTTATAAAGCAGCAGTAACAGGATATCCTTATGAATTTACAAATCCAATTGCAGGAAAAACAGGAACTACTCAAAACAACAGTGATGGTTGGTTTATGGGTATGGTCCCTAATCTAGTAACAGGAGTTTGGGTTGGAGGAGAAGATAGAGCTACACATTTTTCATCGACTGGATATGGTCAGGGAGCTACTATGGCACTTCCAATTTGGGGGATATATATGCGTGATTGTTATAAAAATGAAGACTTAGGAATTTCTAAAGGAAACTTTAAAAAACCAAGTAAATTATCCATTGAAACAGATTGTATTAAATGGAAAAACCAGAATAATACAGATGATGGTTCAACCGATGAATTCGATTTGTAAATTCTTATTTTCTTTTAAGGATTAATAGTTTCAGTTTTTGTAATTTTAAGGAAAATTAAATTTTCCCATGATTAATAAAACAGTTGCCAATGTTCAGGTAGCCTGTGAAGGAATACAAGATAGTATGACCTTTATGTTAGGCGGATTTGGATTAAGTGGTATTCCCGAAAACTCTATAGCCGAACTCGTACGTAGAAATGTAAAAAATGTGACCTGTATTTCTAACAATGCAGGAGTCGATGATTTTGGTTTAGGATTATTACTTCAGAAAAAACAAATCAAAAAAATGATTTCATCCTATGTTGGTGAAAACGCTGAATTTGAACGCCAAATGTTAAGTGGCGAATTAGAAGTTGAATTAATTCCTCAAGGAACCTTAGCACAACGTTGTCAAGCTGCTCAAAGTGGTATTCCAGCTTTTTATACACCAGCAGGTTATGGTACTGAAGTAGCTGAAGGAAAAGAAGCAAGAGAATATAACGGTAAAATGCATATCCTAGAAGAAGCATTTAAAGCTGATTTCGGATTTATAAAAGCATGGAAAGGCGATGCAGCAGGAAACTTAATTTTTAAAGGAACTGCTCGTAATTTCAATCCAAACATGTGTGGTGCAGCCAAAATAACAGTTGCTGAGGTAGAAGAATTAGTTCCTGTAGGAACATTAGATCCTAATCAAATTCATATTCCTGGAATTTTTGTACAAAGAATATTTCAAGGCTCAACATATGAAAAACGTATTGAACAATTAACCGTAAGAAAGAGAAGCTAATGTCATTAAGTAAAGAACAAATCGCAAAGCGAATCGCAAAAGAAGTTAAGGACGGTTACTATGTAAATCTTGGAATTGGAATACCAACATTAGTAGCAAATTTTGTTCAGAATGATATTGATGTGGAATTTCAAAGTGAAAATGGTGTCTTAGGAATGGGACCATTCCCATTTGAAGGAGATGAAGATCCAGATTTAATCAATGCTGGTAAGCAAACAATAACAGCGCTTCCAGGAGCATCATTTTTTGATTCTGCTCTTAGTTTTTCTATGATTAGAGGACAACATGTTGATCTTACAATTTTAGGTGCTATGGAAGTTTCTCAAAATGGAGATATTGCCAATTGGAAAATTCCTGGTAAGATGGTAAAAGGTATGGGTGGTGCAATGGATTTAGTAGCGTCTGCAGAAAATATTATCGTTGCTATGATGCATACCAATCGTGCAGGAGCTTCAAAACTTTTAAAAGATTGTTCATTACCATTAACTGGAGTGAATTGTGTTAAGAAAGTAGTTAGTAATCTTGCTGTAATGGAAATTGAAAATGGTTCTTTTAAATTGTTAGAAAGAGCTCCAGGAGTTTCAGTTGAAGATATTAAAAATGCAACTGAAGGTAATTTAATCATTGAAGGAGATATTCCGGAAATGGATATTTCATAATCTAAATAATCAATACAATGAAAAATCATCTACTTTTTATTATTCTTTTTGTTTCAACAATTATTAATGTAAGAAGTCAAGATACTTTTTCAATTGTAGCAATGGATCCCATAACTGGAGAAGTTGGAAGTGCTGGAGCATCCTGTGTCGATTTAGATGCATTTAATATTCCTACTGATGATTTTTTAGGAGAATTATTTCCTGGTGTTGGGGCAATTAATTCGCAAGCTTGGTATGTTCCGGCAAATCAAGCAAATGCAAGAGCGAGAATGAATGAGGGTTTAAGTCCAAGTGAAATTATTCAATGGTTAATTGATAATGACGTTTCTAACCAACCTCAATTAAGACAATATGGAATCGTTGCAAAAGTTGGTGAAAATCTGGAGACAGCAGCGCATACTGGATCTTCCACAGACGATTATAAGAATCACATTACAGGGCCGAATTATTCTATACAAGGAAATATTTTACTAGGGCAGGAAGTTTTAGATAATATGGAAGCAGCGTTTCTTGCTGCTGAAGGAGATTTAGCTTGTAAATTAATGGCAGCGATGCAAGGAGCTAACATGGTAGGAGCAGACTCACGTTGTACAGGTAATGGAACTTCTTCATTATTTGCATTTGTAAAAGTTGCACAGCCTGATGATACTTTTGGCAATCCTTCCTTTTTATTATCATTAAGAACAGGGAGTAATGATGGTATAGAGCCAATTACTGAATTACAAACATTATTTGATGCAGAACGTGATTGTGGAAATTTGAATATAAATGATTTAGAATCTAATTTTCATTTTTCTTTATTTCCGAACCCTTCGGAAAATATAATTACGATTGAATCTAAAGTTAATTCTACTGAAAATAACAAAATTGAACTAGTCAGTATTTTAGGAAAAACAATTTATACTTCTGTTTTTCATGATAAAATTGACATTGATGTTTCTTCTTTTTCTGAGGGGATATATTTTGTAAAAATCACAAATAAAAACACTTCTTTTCTTACAAAATGGATTAAAAAATAG
>JAHRWC010000357.1 GCA_019090365.1 Flavobacteriaceae bacterium | reverse complement strand
CACTGTTAGGTACTTCAATAATCTCAGTAGTTTCAAAAGTTGTTAAATCAATTTTTGCAATACGAGGTGTATTGTTACCATTGATAAATACCCAACGACCATCTAATACTCCATTCGTTTGAGAAATGTCAGGGTGGTGAGAATCATCCCAAGGAATAAATCCATGAGAAGTATTTAACATAGGTTTAGTTTCTTCGTTGTATCCGTATGCTTTTTCAGCATCTTGAGAGAATACTGGGATCACTTTAAATAATCTACCTGAAGGTAAACCATAAACAGCTAATTGCCCACTAAATCCACCAGAAACAAAAGCATAAAACTCATCGTATTCACCAGGAGCAACATATACTTTTTCAGCGGCATTTGAAGTAAGAGCACCTTGGCTTCCACTTTTTGTTGAATCACCAGTATTACAGCTGAAAATTCCAGCTAAAAATAGTAGTGATACTAAAATATTCATTAATTTTTTCATGTGTATTGTTTATTTCTGTTTAGTTATTTATTCTGAAGGAGGTAACATTACTTTGTCAATCACGTGAACGATACCGTTTCCTGCTGGTACACTTCCTAAAATTTTAGCTCCACCAACATATACGTCATCACCTTTAACTTCAACTGTAACATATCCATTATTTGCTTGACCTAATTTTTTAAATTTCTTTAAAAAATCTTTAGAGTAATTTCCAGGAGTAACATGGTATTTTAAAATGTTCGCTAATGCATCTTTATTTTCAGGTTTAAGTAAATTTTCTACTGTTCCTTCTGGTAGAGCTGCAAAGGCATCATTTGTTGGAGCAAAAACCATTAATGGCCCTGCATTCACTAATGCATTTTCTAATTCAGCAGCTTGAACTGCAGCAACAAGTGTTGTGTGATCAGGTGAACCAATTGCAATATTTAATACGTTTGGTTTTCCTTCATCATCTTTAAGAAATGCTTGACCTTGTTTTTTTCCAGCTTCTTCGGTTTTTACTTCCGGTGCCGTCGTATTAGTTTCAGTTTTAGTTTCATTTTTACAACTTGATATAAGAAGTACGACTAAAGAAACTACAAGTAATTTAATTGTTGTTTTCATTGGTTGAATGATTTTATTTAAGGGTTCTAAAGTATTCTAAAATATCTCTTGCTTCTTTTTCAGTTAAGCTTTGATTCGCCATTGGTGAACCATTGAAATCGATAAGAAGTTGTTTTGCAATAGGATCTTTTGCTACCATTTCACTTGGATTTAAAATCATATTCATCGTCCATTCTGGAGCTCTTCTTTCCATGATTCCTGTAACGTCAGGTCCAATAAATTTCTTCCCTACTTTATGACATGCAGTACATTTTGTTTTAAAAATTTCAGCACCACTAGTTGCCATTGCATCATCTACTGTATCACCTAAGTCAACCGAAGTTACTGGGCCAACACCTTTATTACTTAAATCGATAGTTGATTTCTTCTCTTCTTTTTTTACTTCTTTTTTCTTTTCTACTTTTTCTTTACTTCCGATTTTAACTTGTTTTTTTTCTTTTTTATCTCCACCACCACAACTTATGATTGTAAGTGAGAAAATGAAAAGTAAAGCAAGTCCTTTAATTGAGTTCTTCATGGGTGTTATTATTTGATGTTAATTTTGGACAAATGTAAATCCCATAGGAGAGATAATATATGATTTTTGTCATATTTAAGATAAAAAGATAAATAAGTCTTAAATATATATATAGTATAAAAAACCCTTTGACAAAGCAAAGGGTAGGGATTTAATAATAAGGAGATTAGCCTATTATTCTTTTTTGTTTTTTATGAAAGGCATCAGCCTGAAGTTGTAATAATTCGCGTGCCTTTTTCCTTTTATAATCGTATAATTCATCTTCTTCTGCAATGTCTGAATAAACCCTGTTATTTACTTCCGTATCGGTTGTTAACATTACAGCTCTTTGTTGAGCTTGTTGTTCATTCCATGTTTTAACTGCGCTTTCTTCTTCCTCTAATTTTATGTCATACACACCTTTTGGAGATAGTAATTTTGCCAAAATAGGAGATGTTTCTATAGCTAAAAACAATAGAAATATAAATAAAGAAGGTAACCATGGTAATTTATTTAGTGCATTAACTCTTGCCATTAAGCCATCAAAACCATCAATTACAGGCTGCGTATCTGCAACTTTGGTATTATATTCTTCAGAAAGTAATGTCATTGAAGATTCAATTGCTACTATCTTTTCTGAATTTGTTTTTCTCAATTCAGTAAGGGCTGCAAGTTCTGCATCATGTTTATCTCTTTTTTCTTGGTACACAGGACCTTTTCCTAATAATTCTGTGCCAGCTCTTCCTTCAGCTTCTGAAATATAGGTGTCGTAAAGTGTATTAACTTCAGTTTCTTTATCAGTAACTTCTTTTTTAAGGGTTTCTATTTCTGAAGTATATGCAGTAAGTTGAGGTGTATATTGAAGAGCTAATTGATCTTTGTTAGCCAAAGTCATTTCATTCTTTTCTTCTAATAATACTTGATTGATTTCTTTCTCAAATATTTTTAGTTCGAGGGGTTTAGCAATAACAATTGCAATAATTACTGCTAAAAGAAGTCTAGGAGTTGCTTGTAAAAATTCATCAAAAAAATTGTTTCTCTTTTTAATAGTTGATACAATAAATCGATCTAAATTAAAAATGAGCAATCCCCATATAAACCCAAAAAATATAGCAGTTGCATAATTATCAAATACGGTATATAGTGCATAAGCAGAAGCTATAAAAGCCATAACTGCAGTAAAAAATACAGTAGCTCCAATACCTGCATATTTAGTTTGTTCTCCAGCAGAACATTGATCTAATATATCGGTGTCTGCTCCAGAGCAGAAAATAAAAAAACGTTTTAGCATAGTTTTGATTTTTGATTGACAGACTATTAGAACGAGAATTGTGAGAATTTGTTACAAAAAAGCCTCATAAAAATGAGGCTTTAACATTTGTTTATTATTGTTGAATATTATTAATTGTTGTTTTGTTCTTTAATTACGCGTCGTTTTTCGATTTCTATTTGCTTTTTCTCTATTTGCTTTTTTCTTTCATTTAGTAAAATTTCTCTTTTTGCTAAAAGCTCTTTTTTTTCTTCAACTATTACTCTTTTAGTTTCTATTTTTTTAGCAATTTTCAGCTCTCTTTTTTTTGTTTTATT
>JAHRWC010000356.1 GCA_019090365.1 Flavobacteriaceae bacterium | reverse complement strand
TTGAAATTAGGTTGTATCCCAATAGAAAATTGATCTGAAATTTCAAAAGCATAACTTAATCCAATTTGAAGTAACATATAATCAGATTCTATATGTCCAAATCCACCAAATGCTTGGGGATAATTAATAGGATTAGAATTATTTGGATCCCAATTTGGGTTTGGATTTCCTTCTCCATCAAATGGCAAGTTAGTTTCTTCATTAAAGGTAACACCAAAACCACTAATACCAAAAGCAGAAACTCCAAAAGTATGTTTACTACCTTCTTTCCCCCAAAGAAACGCCAATGAAGGCATTGCAGATGTTCCTCTATCATCTTCTGTTACTCCACTTACAGCAGGTGATCCTGGTCCCATTGCCCCTTCTGGCAGAGATGAACTTAATTCAGGTGAAGAAAAGAAAGCTCCAATATTAAAAGATAATATTTTCCCATCAAACTCAGAAAGGGTTGCTGGATTCCATTGCATAGCGCCATTTATATCAAGCGGCTGTGCTGTTGCAGCTCCTCCCATAGACATATTTACAGCCCCAACTCCTTGCATTATATGTCCTGCTTGGGCAAAGACGGTGAGACTTGCAAATAAAAAACAAATTGTTAAAAAATAATTTTTCATAATTATCAGATTTAATTAAACTAATGCTAAAAATTTGATACTGTAAAATTATTCTTTGTTTGGGTAATAAAATATGATAATACTCATACTAATAAAAAAATATTCCCTATTTCTATTACCTTAAAAAAAGGCATAAAAAAAACGGCTATAAAAGCCGTTTTTTTATTCAATATAATTATACTATTTAAGTTTTTTCTTAATAGCTACCTCACTAAAGGATTCTATAATATCACCTTCTTTAATATCATTGTAGTTTTTAACTTGCATACCACAATCATATCCTTTTGCAACTTCCTTAGCATCGTCTTTAAATCGTTTTAATGAAGATAATTCACCTGTATAAACCACAACACCTTCTCTAATTAATCGAATACCTGAATCTCTTATTATTTTTCCACTTAACACCATACAACCTGCAATAGTTCCAACTTTAGAAATTTTAAATGTCTCTCTAATTTCTGCAGTTCCTGTAATCTCTTCTTTCATTTCAGGAGATAACATTCCTTCCATTGCATCCTTAAGATCATTAATTGCATCATAAATAATAGAATACATTCTGATATCAATTTCTTCTTTCTCTGCAATTTGTCTTGCATTACCCATAGGACGCACATTAAATCCAATTATAATTGCATCTGAAGCAGTAGCAAGAAGCACATCACTTTCAGTAATTGCACCAACCGCTTTATGAATAATATTTACTTGTATTTCTTCCGTAGAAAGTTTTTGGAATGAATCTGTTAATGCTTCAACAGAACCATCTACATCACCTTTCAGAATTACATTTAATTCTTTGAAATCTCCAAGTGCAATACGTCTTCCAATTTCATCAAGTGTAATATGACGCTGTGTTCTTACAGATTGTTCACGTTGTAATTGAGTACGTTTTGTAGCAATAGATTTCGCTTCACGTTCATCTTCAAATACATTAAACTTATCACCTGCTTGAGGCGCTCCATCCAATCCTAATATTGAAATTGGTGTTGCTGGTCCAGCTTCTTTTACTTTATTACCACGTTCATCTTGCATCGCTTTCACCTTACCGCTATTTTGACCTGCTAAAACATAGTCTCCAATGCGTAAGGTTCCACCTAATACTAATATAGTAGAAACATAACCTCTACCTTTATCTAAAAATGCTTCAACTACTGAACCATTTGCTGGTTTATCTGGATTAGCTTTTAATTCTAACAATTCAGCTTCCAATAAAACTTTTTCTAATAACTCATCAACCCCTTGTCCAGTTTTAGCTGAAATATCATGCGATTGTATTTTACCTCCCCAGTCTTCTACTAAAAGATTCATAGAAGCTAGACTTTGTTTAATTTTTTCTGGATCTGAAGCAGGTCTATCAATTTTATTTATAGCAAATACCATTGGTACACCTGCAGCTTGCGCATGACTAATTGCCTCCTTTGTTTGAGGCATAATGTCATCATCTGCAGCTATAACAATAATTGCTAAATCGGTTACTTGTGTTCCTCTGGCACGCATTGCTGTAAAGGCTTCGTGACCAGGAGTATCTAAGAAAGTAATACTTTGTCCATCTTCTAAGCTTACATTATAAGCACCAATGTGCTGTGTAATTCCACCAGATTCACCTGCGATTACATTTTCTTTACGAATATAATCCAGTAAAGATGTTTTACCGTGATCAACGTGACCCATTACTGTAACAATAGGAGCACGAGGTTTTAAATCTTCAGCAGCATCTTCTTCAACTTGAACTGCTTCTTCAATATCTGAAGTAATAAATTCTACTTCAAATTCGAATTCTTCAGCTACTATAGAAAGTGTTTCTGCATCTAATCGTTGGTTCATGGTTACCATCATTCCTAATGACATACATGTAGAAATAATATTTGTAACAGGAAGATCCATCATGGTCGCTAATTCACTCACCGTTACAAATTCAGTAACTTTAAGTAATTTGCTTTCACTTTCTTGTTGTGCCATTTCATCTTCAGATTTCTGACGATGACTGTCTCTTTTTTCACGACGGTATTTTGCACCTTTCTTTTTAGAACCTTTTCCTTGAAGTTTTTCTAAAGTTTCACGTACTTGTTTTTGTACTTCTGCTTCACTAGGTTCTTCTTTAGGAACATTTGTTCTTCTTTGACCTCTATTATTGTTGTTATTTCTTCCACCTGATGAAGGGCTTTTACTAATACGACGTCTCTTGCTTCTCTTTTCCTTATTAGCATCGTCCTTTTTAGCAGTTTTACTTACAGGTTTCTTCTTTTCTGGTTTTTTAAATTGAGTTAAGTCAATTTTTTTACCTGTAAAGTTAGGACCGTCAAGCTTCGTATATTTTGTTTCAACCTTTTCAGATTCGGTTGGAATCACTTCTTCAACTGCAGCTTTTTTCTTTCCTTTTACAGGCTCCTTTTCATTTGCTTTAGCTTGTGTTTTATCTAAAACAGTTTCTTTTACTTCTTTCTTAACTTTTACTTCTTTAGCAGCAGGCTTCTCTTCTTTTACAGGAGTTTCTTTTTCTGAAACAACTTTTTCTGAAACCTCTTCTTTAACAGGTGATTTTTTTGGTTCTGCTTTTACCTCTTCAACTTCAACAACAACTTCTTCTTGTTTTGGTTCTTCTTTAACAACCTCAACAACTTCTTCTTTTTTCACCTCAGGTTTAACAGGATTAAGATCGATTTTTCCTAAAGTCTTAGGACCATCCAGTTTCACCTCAGCTTTTATGACTCTTGAAGCTACTCTTCGTTGCTTTTCCTCTAACTCTTTTTCCCTTTCAAGACGTAACTCTTCCTTTTCCTTACGTTTTTCTTCACCTACCTCTTTAGATGCTACCTTTTTACTTTTATCTGTTTGAAATTCTTCAAACAATACCTGATATTCTGAATCAGATATTTTAGTAGTAGGGCGCGCTTCTATCTCATGTCCTTTGGAACTAAGAAATTCCACTGCACGATCTAGTGAGATATTAAATTCACGTAATACTTTGTTAAGTCTTATCGTTTTTACTTCAGCCATAAAAATGCTTTCTCCTGTTATTCTATAATATTTCTATAAAAGTAGTTAGAAATGTAACTACTCTTCAAATTCTTCTTTTAAAATGTTGATTACTTCTAAAATAGTTTCTTCTTCTAAATCGATTCTTTTCACCAAATCTTTCATGTCGTAATCTAAAATACTTTTAGCAGTATCTAAACCAACTTTTTGGAATTCTTTGATGATCCATCCTTCAATTTCATCTGAAAATTCAGATAATTCAACATCTTCTTCAGCTCCTTCACGTAACACATCAATCTCGTAACCAGTTAAATAACCAGCCAAACGAATATTATGTCCACCTCTACCAATTGCTTTTGAAACTTCTTCTGGTTTTAAGATTACTTCTGCTCTTTTGTTTTCTTCATCAATTTTAATTGACGTTACCTTTGCAGGGCTTAAAGAACGTGTAATATACAACTGTAAATTATTAGTGTAATTAATTACATCAATATTTTCATTTCCTAATTCTCTAACGATACCATGTATACGAGAACCTTTCATACCAACACAAGCTCCAACTGGATCAATACGGTCATCGTATGAATCTACCGCTACTTTTGCTTTTTCTCCAGGAATACGAACTACTTTTTTAACAGTAATTAATCCATCAAAAACTTCAGGTATTTCTTGTTCAAATAGTTTTTCTAGAAACATTGGATGCGCTCTAGACATAACTATTGAAGGTTTGTTTCCTTTTAATTCAACACTTTCAATAATTCCTCTTACATTATCTCCTTTTCTGAAAAAATCTGAAGGAATTTGTTTTTCTTTCGGTAATACAATTTCATTTCCTTCATCATCAAGTAAAATTATTGCTCTATGACGAATATGATGAACCTCAGCGGTATAAATTTCACCTTCAAGGTCCTTAAATTGCTTGTATATATTTGTATTATCGTGTTCGTGTATTTTTGAAATCAAGTTTTGACGTAAAGCTAATATTGATCTACGACCTAACTGAATAAGTTTTACTTCTTCTGATACATCTTCACCAACTTCAAAATCTGGTTCAATTTTTTGCGCGTCGGTTAAAGAAATTTCTGAATTATCATCTTCAACTTCTCCATCAGCAACTACGATTCTATTTCTCCAAATTTCTAAATCTCCTTTATCTGGATTAATAATTATATCGAAATTCTCGTCACTTCCGTATTTTCTACTTAATGCGTTTCTAAAAACATCTTCCAGTATCGCCATAAGCGTTACTCTGTCAATCAATTTATCATCCTTAAATTCTGAAAAAGAATCAATTAAGGCTAAATTTTCCATATCAAATTAATTAAAATTTTATCATCACTTTTGCTTCAACAATAGTTGAATAAGGTAGCACAGCTTCTTTATTAACTGTTACTTTTCCTTTACCAATTGGTTTAGGTTCTCTAGCTTTCCATTTTAATGTTATAGCCTCTTGATCTGCCGCTTCCAATTTTCCTTCAATAACTTCTCTTTCCGAAGTAATTACTTTAAGGTTTCTGCCAATATTTTTACTGTATTGGCGTATTTCACTTAAAGGTTCAGAAACCCCCGCAGATGCAACATCTAAAGAGAAATCTATTTCATCTCTATCAATATTATGCTCGATTTCTCTGCTCACAGCAATACAATCATTAACAGTAACCCCATTATCGCCATCAATAACTACGCGTATTTGGTTGCTTCCTGTGATACTAAAGTCTATTAAAAACAATGATTTGTTTTTATCTAGTGCTTGACCTAATAATTGTAATACTTGTTCTTTTAACATTTTTTATAAAAAGAGGGGACTTTATGTCCCCTCTGCTAGTTTCTTATCATTTTCGGTGCAAATATACTACATTTTTTTTGTATAAAAAAACCTGTGAGAGTCGAATTATTTTTGTAATTTAATTGAAATTAATAACCATGAAATTCAACCAACTATGAAGCGAATTTTAGTCCCTACGGATTTTTCGAAACAAGCAGAAAATGCATTAAAAATTGCTGCTCAAATTGCTAAAAAACACGACAGCGAAATCTATTTATTGCATTCTTTGGAAATGCCGTTACACCTTAACTCTTCTGCTGATTCAGGAGGAATGCCTGAGTCTATTTATTTTATTAAACTAGCTGAAAAACACTTTGCAGAAGTATTAGAAAAACCTTATTTAAAAGATATTAAAGTTTATGAAGCCATTGGGCACAATGAAATTTACAACGATATTAATGAAACTGTAAGTACAAAAGAAATAGATATGATCTTAATGGGATCTCACGGTTCAAGTGGTTTCAAAGAAATGTTTATTGGAAGTAATACCGAAAAAGTAGTAAGAACTTCAAATATTCCTGTACTTGTCATTAAAAATGAACATGAACAATTTGATATAAATGATTTTGTATTCGCTTCAGATTTTTCTGAAGAATGTAGAGATTCTATCCAAAGAGCAGGAAAATTTGCAAATGAAACTGGCGCAACTATGCATTTATTAAATGTAAATACACCTAGCGGATTTAAAACCACTTCAGAAGCAAATGAAAAAATGAAAAAGTATGTAAGTACTATGAATTTAGAAAATTATACGCTGAATATCTATAATGATACAAGTGTTGAAAAAGGAATATTAAATTTTGCTAAGGACACCAATGCACAACTTATTGGAATGAGTACGCATGGCAGAAAAGGATTAGCTCATTTCTTTAACGGCAGTATCAGTGAAGATTTAGTAAATCATGCGAATATGCCTGTGATAACTTTTAAAATATAACAATCTAAAGCTCATATTTATATATAAAAAAACCCGAATCAAAATGATTCGGGTTTTTTGTTGGCCCACTAGGGCTCGAACCTAGACTCTTCTATACCAAAAACAGACGTGTTGCCAGTTACACCATGGGCCATCCTATACACAACATTTCTATTGTGAAGCAAAAAGCATTTTCAGCTATTGCGGGTGCAAATTTAAAACAAACTTTGGCTTGAGCAAATATTTTGATGTAAAATATGTCAAATGATTCATTTTTTTTATAATTATTAATTTCAATCGTACGTTAAACTATTTTTAACAAGAGACTATTTATATTATTAGTAAATTCGCCTCATTAAAATAGTTAACATATATGGGTTCCTTCAACTTTAATAAATGGAATAAAATAATAGGATGGTTGGTTTTTTCAATTGCCCTATTCACCTACTGGCTTACCGTTGAACCAACTGCAAGTTTTTGGGATGCTGGAGAATACATTACAACTTCTAGTAATCTAGAAGTAGGACATCCTCCTGGTGCACCTCTATATCAATTAATGGGGGCATTTTTCTCAATATTTGCATTAAAAGCAACAGACATTGCGCTTACAATAAACTTAATGTCAGTATTTGCTAGTGCATTTACTATTTTATTTATGTTCTGGTCACTGACTATTTTATTAAGAAATGTAGTTTCAAAAAACAGCGAACTAACAAATAATAATAGCCTTGCAATTATAGGAAGTGCTGCAATTGGCTCTTTAACTTTTGCTTTTACAGATAGTTTTTGGTTCAATGCGGTTGAAGCCGAAGTATATGCAGCGGCAGCCTGTATTATGTCTATTCTATTCTATTGTGCACTGCGATGGGAAAAAGAAATGAATACTCCTAGAGGAAATCGTTGGGTCATTTTAATTGCTTTTATCATTGGTTTATCATTTGGAGTTCACTTCATGGGATTACTAACCATACCAGCTATGGGCTTTTTATATTTCTTTAAAAATTATAAAAAAGTAACTATCAAAAATTTTATAGTTGCCAATTTTGTAATGGTTGCAATATTGCTTTTCATATTTAAATTATTATTACCGATGACACTTAAGTTTTTTAGTGCTTCGGAATTATTTTTCGTAAACAGTATTGGCCTACCTTTTAATTCAGGAACCATAATAGCTGGTATCCTATTTATTGCATTATTCTATTATTTACTTCGATATACACGAGGAAAACAATTTATTCAATTAAATACATTAGTGCTATGTATTTTATTCATTTTTATAGGATTTTCAAGTTGGGTAATGCTTCCTGTTCGTGCAAATGCTGGAACAGTTATTAATGAAAACAACCCAAATAATGCTAGAGAGCTTTTAGCCTATTACAATAGAGAACAATATCCTGAAACTCACCTTTTTTACGGCCCTCTTTTTACTGAAACGTATTCAGGTTTAGATGAATCTAATCCCTATAAAGATGACAAACCTAAATATGAAAAAGATTTAGAGACGAAAAAGTATGTTATCGTTAATGAATTCAAAAACGCAAGTCAGAACCTTGACGATAATCACAAAGCATTTTTACCTCGAATGTGGAGTCCAGATAATAACGCAAACTATCTTGAGTTTACCGATGGATTAGATTTCACCATAAAACGAGAATATCGAGGTGAACAACGATTAGTTGAAGAAGTTAGAAAATTTAAACAAGCCTATAATGAAGGGCTTGTTGATAGCAGTGACTTTAATTCTTTCTTGAAAGATTTTGGACCATTCATGGATATTGAGAAACCATCTTTTGGGCAAAACATTTCCTTCATGTTCGAATTTCAATTTGGATATATGTATTGGCGTTATTTCATGTGGAATTTTGCTGGAAGACAGGATGACAAGCAAGGGGAGTACACAGACTTGCATGGTAATTGGTTAAGTGGAATAGATTTTATAGACGAAGCTCGATTAGGACCACAAGATAATTTACCAAGTGATGTAACAAATAATAAGGCAAGAAACACTTACTATTTACTACCATTAATCATAGGAATATTAGGATTAGTATTTCACTTTAAAAGTGACAATAAAAGTTTTTGGGTGCTTTTGGTGCTATACCTGTTTACAGGAATTGCACTAAAAGTCTATTTAAATGAAAGACCTTTTGAACCTAGAGAAAGAGATTATGCCTTGGTAGGATCATTTTATGTTTTTGCTATGTGGATTGGATTTGGAGTCTATGCTCTTTACGATATGTTAAAAGAATATTTAAAACCAAAATTAGCAATACCAATTGTATTCACAGCAACATTATTAGCTTCACCTTTATTACTTATTTCTCAAAACTGGGATGACCATGATCGCTCAAATAGATATACAGCTCAGTCTATGGCTAAAATGTATTTAGATTCATGTGATGATAATTCCATTATTTTCACCATTGGTGATAATGACACGTTTGCCTTATGGTATGCGCAAGGCATTGAAGGCTACAGAAGAGATATACGAGTTGTAAATACAAGTCTTTTTCAAACAGATTGGTATATAGATGACATGAAGAAAAAGGCATATGAAAGTGACCCTATTCCTTCTCAACTAACCCATGACAAATACAAATGGGGATCGAGAGATTTTTTATTTTACCAAAGAACTGCAAAAGACACAATCGATATTAAAACTTGGATGAATTTTATCGCAGATGATAGTCGTAAAACAAAAGTAGAACTGGAAAGTGGTCATTTCGCAAACACATTTCCTTCTAAAGTAATCCGTGTTCCTGTAAATAAAGAAACTGTACTTAGAAATGGTATTGTGGATGAAAAAGATGCCGACTTAATTGTACCTTATATAGACATTGTTTTAAAAGGAGATGCTATCTATAAAAACCGATTATTAATGCTCGATATTATTGCAAATAATAATTGGGAACGACCTATCTATTTCAGCCCAGGAAGTTTTGGTGATGATGATTATTTATGGATGAAAGAATACCTTCAGTTAGATGGAGTTGTTTATAAATTAGTTCCTATTCGAACTCCTATTGATAAGAGAAATCCATATGATATGGGGCGAATTGATAGCGATAAAATGTTTGACATTGTTATGCAATGGAAATGGGGTAATAGTGGCGATCCTTCAATTTATCATGATGTTGAAACTAGAAGAAATGGTATTACTTACAGAAGTAATCTAGCTCGTTTAGCTGATCAATTAATTCAAGAAGGTAAATTTGATAAAGCTGAACAATTATTTGATCTAGGCATGGAGAAAATGCCAGTAGATAAATTTGAATATTATTCACTTTTAGAACCTTTTATTGCTGGTTATTATCAAATTAACAAAATTGATAAAGCTCGAAAAGTATTTAAAGATGTTACAAGAAAGTACCAAGAAAATCTTACGTATTATAGCACAATAAGGCCTTCTAAGCAGCGTCAATATGTTCAAGAAATCATTAGTGATATAGAATATTATAGAGGTTTAGTAGAAGTTTCGATTATTTTTGACGAAGAAGAATTTGCTAAAAATGAAGCGACCACTTTTAATAATTATCTAAAACAATTTCCAGATTTTTATGGTGAAGAAGATGACAACATTAAAGTAGAAAAAGAAGAAATGGATTCATCTGAAGCAATAAATGATAGTATTCAATAAATGGTAATATTCTAAAATGTGAAATCTTATTTGGTAAAATCTCCTGCTGTTTTTAAATGGATGTTTCCTAAACGGATATGGTCTTTACCAAATAAAACAAACACAGTTTATTTAACATTTGATGACGGACCAATTCCTGAAGTTACTCCTTGGGTTCTTGACATATTAAATCAATATAATGTAAAAGCCACCTTTTTTTGTATAGGTGAAAATGTTCAAAAACATCCTACAATTTTTAATAGGATTGTTAAAGAAGGACATGCTATCGGAAATCATACTTTTAATCATTTAAATGGATGGAACACTTCTTTAAATAAATTTATAGAAAATTCTGAAATGTTTGAAAATATCCAGAATCATGTTCAGGGTAACTTGTCAACAACCAACAAACTATTTCGTCCTCCTTACGGAAAAATCACTTCAAGACAGGCTAAAACTCTTCAGAAAAAAGAATATTCTATTATAATGTGGGATGTATTAAGCGCAGATTTTGACGCATCTATTTCAGAAGAAAAATGTCTTCAAAATATTTTAAAAAATATAAAATCTGGCAGCATTGTAGTTTTTCATGACAGCTTAAAAGCGGAAAAAAAACTTAGATATGTATTACCTAAACTTCTAGAGTTTATTAATAATAATGGATTAAACTGTAAAGAGATTAGTTTAAATTATAAAAACTAAACATACTCAGTCACTAATCCAATAAGTGTATTAGCATCTTGCTCTCCACTTTGCCTCCATTTCATTTCACCTTCTTTATAAATCATTAAAGTTGGTAGACCTTTAACTCGAAGTGCTTCGGAAAGCTCTTGATTTTTTTCAACATCAATTTTTATCACACGTGCTTTATCTCCTAATGCAGCAGCTACATCTCTTAAAACAGGATGCATCTCTTTACTAGCTTCGTCCCAATCAGCATAAAAATCCAGAAGTACAGGAACATGAGTTTCAATTAATTCTCCAAATTTTGACATATTTTCTTATTGTTTGGTAAACAATTGTTCTACAAATATAGCATTTCCAACAAATTAAGTGTTAAGAGAACGTTTTTTTAGCTTAATTACAGTGATTTCGGGCCAAATTCCTACTCTTCCAGGGTAGGCATGAAAGCCAAAACCTCTATTCACATTAATATATTGCCCTAATTCTTCATATACACCAGCCCATTGCTTATATACATACTGTACAGGGCTCCATTTAAAAATTCCTGGAATTTCTATTCCAAATTGAAAACCATGGGTGTGGCCACTTAAAGTTAAATGATAATGATCTTTATGAGTTTTTACTTCTTTTTCCCAATGACTTGGATCATGGCTTAATAATATTTTAAAATCTTCTGCAGAGATATTTTCAGATGCTTTTTGTAAATCACCAGCCTTCTTAAAGTTATGACCCCAATTCTCAACTCCAACCAAAGCTAATCGTTCACCATCTTTTTCAATGAATGCACTTTCATTCAGCAATAAGTTAAAATCAATCTTATTATGAATGTCCTTAATCGCATTAAAATTATTCTGTTTTGCTTCTTCTGAAGGCCATGAAACATATTCTCCGTAATCATGATTTCCTAACACAGAAAACTTCCCAAATTCGGGTGTTCTAATCCGTTTGAAAGTATCAATCCACGGATCCATTTCTTCAGCTTTTGTATTTACAATATCACCAGTAAAAACTATTAAATCTGTTTTTTGTTCATTGATTAGATCAACTGCATATTCAATTTTTTCAGGGTTATCAAAACTCCCAGAATGGATATCGCTTATTTGAGTTAAAGAGAAACCATCAAAAGCATCAGGCAAATCATCAAAAAACAAGGTATGTGTAATTACCTTAAAATTATATTTCCCTTTAAACATTCCATAAACTAAAGAAGAAAAAGGAATGGCTGCCAAACCGAGGGCAACCTGACTTACAAATTTTCTTCTATCTGGCATATACTGCGTTGCGATTCCTTCAAAATAAGTATTCGTTATAAAATTATATCCTCCAACAATTAATCGAACAATATCCTCACCAAACATAATGACAATAAGTACTAATTTCGGAACGTAAAAAAGTAAGAAAAATCCAGCTGATCTCAACGATTCAGATGAAGGGCCTACACTTCGGTCATAGCTATAAATAGAATACGCCATGTATCCTAATACTCCAACTGAAATAGCTACATAAATACCAGTAGCAATACTATTTCTTACCACTGTTTTTACTGCTTGAAAAGCATAAAAATCAATTATTAAAAGAATTAAAAAGAAAATTAAAAATCGAATGATCATAAAGAAAATCTAGGTTATAAATATAAGACGAATCAAAAGCTAAAAAATAACATTTAGTTTTATTTAACTGTTTCGTATCTTTTCACTTTAAAAACTCAATATGATTAGAGCATTCATTTTTCTATTTGTTACAATTTTATTTTTAGGATGTACAGATAGCACAAATACCTCTTCTGCTCAAAAAGACAAATCTTTAATTTCATATGTGAACCCGTTTATTGGTACTGGTGGTCATGGTCACACTTATCCTGGAGCAACCATGCCTTTTGGTATGATGCAATTAAGTCCGGATACTCGTTTAGAAGGCTGGGATGGATGTAGTGGCTATCATTATAGTGACAATTATATTTATGGATTTTCTCACACCCATTTAAGCGGAACAGGTGTAAGCGATTATGGAGATATTTTATTGATGCCAACCGATTCTCTATCCTTTAATAATGGAGCAAATGGCAAAAAAGGGTATCGTGCACATTTTTCACATGATAATGAATTTGCATCTCCAGGTTATTATAAAGTGAAATTGGACACAACTAATATTGAAATAGAATTAACAGTGACTCCACGTGCTGGAATGCATAAATATCAATATCCTTCTTCTGAAAATCAGAAATTAATTATCGACCTTGAACATAGAGATCAATTTCTAGATATGAAGCTTAATGTAATTTCTAAATACGAAATTAAAGGGTATCGTTTTTCGAAAGCTTGGGCAGAAGATCAACGTGTTTATTTTCATATTAAATTTTCTCATCCAATTGAAACACCTGTTCATTTTCATAGAGATCCAGACCGTAGAACTCGTATGGGAGGTTATCAGTTTATCAATCCTAAGAACGAACCTGTTTTTGTTTCTATAGGGATTTCAGCTGTAGATGAAGAAGGTGCTCGTAAAAATTTAGAAGAAGAAATTGGAGATAAAACCTTCGATCAAATTAAAAAAGAAGCTGAAGATATCTGGGAAAAACAATTAGAAAAGATTGTTATTGAAAGTACTAATCT
>JAHRWC010000355.1 GCA_019090365.1 Flavobacteriaceae bacterium | reverse complement strand
TAAAATTTATGTCGAATCTTCTACAGTTTATTCAATCTAAAACTCAGCTTCCAGAGTTAAGTGTAAAAAACACAATTACCTTATTAAATGAAGATTGTACGATACCTTTTATCGCTCGATATAGAAAGGAAAGAACTGGAAACTTAGATGAAGTTCAGATTGAACAAATTGTAACTTTTAAAGAACAATTTGAAGCTCTTGAAAAAAGAAAAAAGGCGATTATTAAAGCGCTTCAAGAACAAGAAGTTTTGACTTCTGAATTGGAAGAAAAAATCAATAAGACTGATAATTTAATTAGTCTTGAAGACCTCTATTTACCATTTAAAAAGAAGCGAAAAACAAAAGCAGAAACAGCACGAAACAATGGTTTAGAGCCTTTAGCAAAAATTATCATGGCACAAAATGCACGTGATATCGATTCTATAGCTGAAAAATATACATCTAAGGAAGTTGCAAGCTATGAAGATGCTCTAGAAGGTGCGCGTTATATTATCGCTGAATGGGTAAATGAACGTAGTGATATTCGTAGCAGCATTCGTTATCAATTAGAACGATTTGCGACCATCAACACGAAGGTTGTAAAGTCTAAAGAGCAAGATGAAAAAGCACAAAAATTTAAAGATTATTTTGCTTGGAATGAATCATTACAACGTTGTCCATCTCATCGATTACTTGCTATTTTAAGAGCCCAAGAAGAAGGATTTATTCGCATAAAAATTGAAATTGACAATGAAAAAGCAATTCAAAAAATGGAAGAACGAATTATCCGTTCTCAAAACGATTGCGGTAATCAAATTGAATTAGCAATAAAAGATGCATATAAGCGCCTTTTATTTCCTTCGCTTTCAAATGAAATCCTAGGTATTGCTAAAGAGAAAGCAGATGAAACAGCTATTCAAGTTTTTGCAAAGAATTTAAAACAATTATTATTAGGTTCTCCCTTAGGTGAAAAAAAGATACTTGCAATAGACCCTGGATTTAGATCGGGTTGTAAAGTGGTTTGCTTAGATGCTCAAGGTAATTTAAAATATAACGAAACCATTTATCCTCATGCTCCAAAAAACGATAGCAAAGGGGCAATGAATAAAATTAGTTCTTTGGTCGATGCTCATAAAATTGAAGCAATTGCGATTGGTAATGGTACTGCATCTAGAGAAACTGAACAATTGATTAGAAGAATTCATTTTAAAAATGATATTCAGGTTTTTGTAGTAAGTGAAGCAGGAGCTTCAATTTATTCAGCATCCAAAATTGCCAGAGAGGAGTTTCCTAATTACGATGTGACAGTGAGAGGAGCTGTTTCCATAGGAAGACGATTAGCTGATCCATTAGCCGAATTGGTAAAAATTGATGCTAAATCGATTGGTGTTGGTCAATACCAGCATGATGTAGATCAGACGAAGTTAAATAAATCATTAGATCGTGTGGTTTCAAATTGTGTAAATTCAGTGGGTGTAAATATCAATACTGCTAGTGCTTCCTTATTGAGTTATGTTTCAGGAATTGGACCAAAATTAGCCGAAAGCATTATCACTTATAAAAAAGAACAAGGTGCATTTTCATCTCGTTCAGAAATTAAAAAAGTACCGAGATTAGGTGCAAAAGCTTTTGAACAAGGCGCAGGTTTTCTTCGTATTAAAAACGCCAAGAACCCTTTAGATGATTCTTCGGTACATCCTGAAAGTTATTCAATTGTTTCAAAAATTGCTAAGGACGAAAACGTTTCTATTTCAGAATTAATAGGAAATAAAACCATCCTTCAGAACATAGATTTAGAGAATTACATTTCAGAAAAGATAGGCTTGCCAACACTTCAGGATATTATTAAAGAATTGGAAAAACCTGGTTTAGATATTCGTTCGGAAGCCAAGGTTTTTACTTTCAATCAGAACATAAGAACCATTAATGACCTTCGGGAAGGTCAATTGTTGCCAGGAATCGTCAATAACATTACCAATTTTGGTTGTTTTGTCGATGTTGGAATTAAAGAAAGTGGTTTAATACATGTTTCAAATCTCGCAGATGCTTTTGTAAAAGATGTGAGTGAACATGTTCATTTGCACCAACAGATTATAGTAAAAGTATTGGATATTGATATTCCTAGAAAACGAATTCAATTAAAGCTTCATAAATAATTACAAAAAATCGACTACTTTTGCCTTTTAAATAATTCTTTTAATCTTAAAATTAGTATAGCATGCAACTGTACAATACACTAAGCGCGAAAGAGAGAGCTGCTTTATTAGAAGAAGCGGGACAAGACCGTTTAACTCTTTCTTTTTATCAATATGCCAAAATTGGCAATCCTGAACTTTTTAGAAACCATTTATTTGTTGCCTGGGATTCCCTTGAAGTGTTGGGACGTATTTACGTTGCAAATGAAGGAATCAATGCACAATTGTCTGTGCCTGCTGAAAAATTCAATGATTTTAAAAACTTTTTAGATGGTATCTATTTTCTAGAAAATTGCCGATTAAACATTGCTGTAGAACAAGATTTAAAATCATTTTTAAAACTGAAAGTAAAAGTTCGTCACAAAATTGTAGCAGATGGTTTAAATGACGAATCTTTTGATGTAACTAATATTGGAGTTCATGTAGATGCTTCAAAATTTAACGAATTAATAGAAGATCCAGATACGGTATTAGTAGATATGCGAAATCACTATGAAAGCGAAATTGGACACTTTAAAAATGCTGTAACACCCGATGTAGATACCTTTAGAGATTCTTTAGATATTATAGAAGAAGATTTAAAAGACCATAAAGAAGATAAAAAGTTAGTGATGTATTGTACGGGTGGAATACGTTGTGAAAAAGCGAGTGCATACTACAAACACAAAGGTTTTAAAAATGTATTTCAATTAGAAGGTGGTATTATTGAGTATACCCGTCAAGTAAAAGATCAAGAACTGGAAAATAAATTTTTAGGTAAAAATTTTGTTTTTGACCATAGGCGAAGTGAACGCATAAGTGATGATGTAATATCTAATTGTCACCAATGTGGAACTTCTTGCGACACACATATTAATTGTGCCAATGAGGCCTGTCATTTATTATTTATTCAATGTGATGCTTGTTCTGAAAAAATGGAACATACCTGTAGCAAAGAATGTCATGATATTATACAGCTACCCTTTGAAGAACAAAAAGCATTGCGAAAAGGTAAGCATGCTAGCAATAAAATTTTTAAGAAAGGGAGGTCCTCAAAATTAACGTTTAAGAAATAAAAAATTACAACATTTTGGTTGTAATGATCTTTACAGGACATGCTTTTGCTGCAAGATCGCAAGAATCGTAAATTGTGTTATCTGGATTTTTAATGGTAAAAAAACCTTTCTTTTCAATGGAATGTAATAACACTGTCTTTCCGTCTTTTTTAGACATCTGAAAATTTGCAGGAGCTAATTCAACGCAGTAATTACAGCCAATACATTTCTTTCTCTGAAGGGTTACAACAACCATTTATTATTTCTTAGCTTTAATACTGAAAAACTACTCGGTTTTTACAATTTTATATAACTTATCTGAAGCGCGAACTCTAAATTTTAATGGGATGGTACAAGAATCCCCTTTTGTTGCGGTATCTAATTTTTCATCATTTACTAACATTTCAGTTAGTTCAAATTCTTCAACTCCTGTCGTTGGACCTGTAACGAGAACAGTATCGCCAATTTTTAAATCGTAAGCTTCGATTTTAAATTCAGCGATTTCAGGTTTTGGATAGTAATGCATTCCTTTACCAAGGTATACTTTCTTTTGGGTTGCTTTCGATCCATCAACATCACTCCATTCACCTAATTTCTGACCTAAATAATAACCACTCCAAAATCCACGGTTATATACTTTTTCAAGTTCAGTCATCCAACCTTTTACTTTTTCCTTCGAGAAAGTTTCATCATAATATGCATCAATTGCTTCACGATAGGTTGCAATTACTTTTGCAACATATTCTGGTGCTCTACCTCTACCTTCAACCTTAAGAACTTTAACTCCAGTATCAATTACTTGATCTAGGAAATCTAAGGTACAAAGGTCTTTTGGGGACATCATATATTCATTATCCAATTCAATTTCAAACCCTGTATCTTGATCTGTTACAGTATATTTTTTTCTGCAATTTTGTTTACAAGC
>JAHRWC010000354.1 GCA_019090365.1 Flavobacteriaceae bacterium | reverse complement strand
TATATCTGGTATGGGAATTTTTCAGTTTCTGAAAATGATTTCTATAAAGCCCAGCAAGTTTTTAAAAATTTAGATCATCAAATTAAAAATAGCAATGGGTAAACTTCAAAAAATATTACTCTTCGGATTTTTAATCGTCATTGCTGGTTTTATCTACTTGGAAGCAACGAAACCGATGCCAATAAATTGGTATCCTAGCTATAACAAAGAAGATAAAATACCCTATGGAACTTTAGTTTTATATAATTTACTAGAAGATGCTTTTCAAGATGAATTAAAAGATATCGCTCAACCTCCTTTTGAAAAATTACAAGATTCACTTCAAGATGGAAATTATATTTTCATCAATGATCAAATTATTTTTGATGAAGCGGAACAAGACAAAATGTTGGATTGGGTTTCAAAAGGAAATTCAGTGTTTATTGCTTCAAACTATATTGGTGAAAATTTACTCGATACCTTAAAACTAAAAAAGAATACGGCTGTTTTAATTAGTAAAATTGGAACGGAACCTCTACTAAACTTAGTGAATACTAATTTAAAATCTACAATTCCATTTCATATTAAAAGAGATTTAAGGGTTAGTTATTTTGAAGAAATAGACACTTTAAATCAAACTGTTCTAGGAGTCACTCAAGTTTATAATGACACGCTAAAGATTACAAAACCATTAGTTAATTTTATAAAAGCTCCAGTAGGCGAAGGAGCATTTTATATTCATACACAACCTGAAGTTTTTACCAATTACTTTTTATTAATTGATGAAAATGCAGACTATGCTCAACACGCTCTTTCCTATATAAATAATGGAAAAGACTTATTATGGGATCGACATTATAAATCTGGAAAAAGGGTCAATCTATCACCATTGTATATTTTATTCAGTAATAAATATTTAAAATGGGCCTATTATTTTGTGCTTATTGGTACTTTTCTGTTTGTTTTATTTGAAGGAAAACGTAAACAAAGAAGCATTCCTATTGTAAATCCATTAACTAATAAAACCTACGAATACACTAGAACCATTTCTGGAATGTATCTCGATAAGAAAGAAAATCACCTCATCGCGCAAAAACAAATCGCGCTATTTTTTGAATTTATCCGAACCCGTTTACGAGTTCCCACAGAACATATTAATAGCCGATTTTTTAATGCCGTTGCATCGAGAACAGGCAATGATATGGAAACCACAAAAAATCTGTTTACTTTTATTGAAAAAGTACAACACCAACAACAGACCTCTCAAGAAGAGCTTATAAAATTATACAAAGAAATTACCGCATATAAAAAGAACATCGATGGAAGAATCTGAATTACAAAACGAAGAATTACACTTTAGCAACCGAATTCCTTTAGAACAACTAAAAGAAAAAGTTGAAGCCATAAAAGCACAATTAAATAAGATCATCATAGGCCAAGAAGACTTTATAGAGTTATTAATTGTAAGCCTTTTAGCAAATGGTCATGTGTTAATTGAAGGAGTTCCTGGAATAGCAAAAACCATTACAGCGAAACTATTTTCAAAAACATTAAAAACAGATTTTAGTCGGATACAATTTACGCCCGATTTAATGCCGAGTGATATTTTAGGAACTTCTATTCTGAATATGAAAAGTTCAGAATTTGAATATAAAAAAGGGCCTATTTTTTCAAATGTGGTGTTAATTGATGAAATAAATAGAGCGCCAGCTAAAACGCAGGCTGCTTTGTTTGAAGTTATGGAAGAAAGACAAATAACCATCGATGGGCATAAATACAAAATGGAATATCCATTTATGGTTCTAGCAACTCAAAACCCTATTGAACAAGAAGGAACCTATGCCTTACCTGAAGCTCAATTAGATCGATTTCTTTTTAAAATAAAAGTAGGTTATCCAACGCTTTCAGATGAAGTAACCATCTTAAAAACCCATCATGAACGTAAAATGAAAATACCTCAAGATTCAATCGAAGGAGTGTTATCTCCAGAAGATTTAAAGGTGTTGCGTTCTCATATTCAAAACATACTTTTAGAAGATAAAATATTTACTTACATCGCTCAAATAGTAGATAAAACTAGAAATCATCCTCATTTATATTTAGGAGGATCGCCTAGGGCATCCATAGCAATTATGAATGCTTCTAAAGCTTTTGCTGCCATTAATGGTAGGGATTTTGTAACTCCAGATGATGTAAAAAAATCGTTAAACCCTGTATTAGGTCATCGAATTATATTATCACCAGAACGTGAAATGGAGGGAATGACTCCAGAAACTGTAATAGACATAATAGCTCAATCTATTGAAATCCCTCGATAAGTGATCAAGTTTATAAAATCATTTTACTTAAGTCAACGGTTTTTTATTGTTCTTTCAATAATTGCTGTACTTTTTCTAATCTCGTATTGGTTGCCCAATATATACGGTATTGTTTGGCTTTTAGTCTATGGTTTAATTCTTGTTATTCTTCTTGAAATAAGCATGCTTTTCAGTAATAAAGGTATTAAAGGAGAGCGTATTCTTCCGGAGAAATTTTCAAACAGTGATGAAAATGAAGTCATAATTCAATTCAGTAATAATTATTCTTTTAAAATAGATGTATCAATCATTGATGAGCTTCCTGTTCAGTTTCAAAAAAGAGATTTTTTAAAAATCATTAAAATTGCAGGGAAACATAGAAGTTCATTTCAATATAATGTGCGTCCTGTGGATCGAGGAGAATATGTGTTTGGAAATTTAAACTGTTATGTTACTTCTAGTATTGGATTAATCAAAAGGCGATTTACTTTCAACAAAGAACAAATGGTAAAAGTGTATCCTTCATTTATCCAAATGAAGAAATACGATTTTCTTGCTATTGACAATCGTTTGTCTCAATATGGTTTAAAAAAGATTCGGAAGATCGGACATACACTTGAGTTTGAACAAATAAAAGAATACACACGAGGAGATGATGTTAGAACGGTTAATTGGAAAGCCACTGCAAAACGTGGGCAATTAATGGTCAATCAATATCAGGATGAAAAAATGCAGCCTATCTATTCTATAATTGATACGAGTAGAGTTATGAAAATGCCTTTTGAAGGGTTGAAGTT
>JAHRWC010000353.1 GCA_019090365.1 Flavobacteriaceae bacterium | reverse complement strand
CGAATGTCTTCCCAATAATTAGAAAACTGATTTAAACTATTGCTTTCAAATTCATGTGCTCTTTCATGATATTTCATCATTTCGACCATAGAATTAAAATTAGGCTGTGAAGTTAATCCAGACAATCCTCCTAAAGCAACATCAACCACATCAACTCCTGCTTCAATCGCTTTTAAATAAGTAGCAGATTGTATCGATGAAGTATCGTGTGTATGTAAATGTATTGGAAGTTTTACCGTGTCTTTTAAAGCAGCAACCATTTCAGAAGCAGCATACGGAGTTAATAATCCTGCCATGTCTTTTATAGCAATCATATGAGCACCTGCATTTTCAAGGTCTTTTGCTAACTGCGTATAATACGCTAGGTTGTATTTGGTCTGACTAGTATCTAATATATTGCCTGTATAACTTATGGCAGCTTGAGCGATACCGCCCGTGCTTTTTCGCACATAATTAATACTTGGTTCCATTGCTTTCACCCAATTTAATGAGTCAAAAATTCTGAAGATATCGATGCCGTTTTCCCAAGATTTGATTACAAATTTTTCAATTAAATTATCAGGATATGCTTTATAGCCAACTGCGTTCGAACCTCTTAAAAGCATCTGAAATAAAATGTTAGGCATGGCTTTCCGAAGCTCTCTTAAACGTGTCCAAGGGCTTTCATTTAGAAAACGTAAACACACATCGAAAGTAGCTCCTCCCCACATTTCAATACTAAAGGTATTAGCATGGTTTTTTGCAAAACTCTCAGCAACTTTCAACATATCATAAGATCGCATTCTTGTTGCCAAAAGAGATTGATGAGCATCTCGAATAGTCGTATCGGTATAATGTATTTTGGTATCGTTTTTAATTAGCTGACAGAATTTATCAGGACCTAATTCAGTAAGTAAATCTTTAGTTCCTTTTGGGTATTCTGAAAAATGATTAAAACTTGGAACTTTAGGGTCTCTAAATACTTTAGATTCATCTATAAATTTCACATCTGGATTTCCATTTACAATGACTTCACCTAGATAATTGATCACTTTTGAAGTACGGTCTTGTGATAATTTTATTTTGAATAGGGAAGGAGTATTTTGAATAAAATTCACCGTAGATTTTCCTTCCTTAAAAGTTTCATGTTGAATTACATTCTGAAGGAAATAAATATTTGTTTTTACTCCTCTAATTCTGAACTCTTTTAAAGCACGTGTCATTTTACGTACAGCGCCATCTAAGGTTCTTCCATGGGCTGAAACTTTTACCAACATCGAATCAAAAAACGGACTCACATTATAGGCTTGGTAAATACTACCAGCATCTAGTCGAATTCCCATACCTGAAGCACTTCTATACGTAGTAATGGTTCCGTAATCTGGAGTGAAATTATTTTCAGGATCTTCGGTAGTTAATCTACATTGTAAAGCAAAACCATAGGTGGCTAAAGTATCTTGTTCATATATTTTTATTTGTTTATCAGATAATTTATAACCCCCTGCAACAAACAATTGTGTTTTAACCAAGTCAATTCCAGTGACCATTTCGGTAACAGTATGTTCAACTTGTATTCTTGGGTTTACTTCAATAAAGTATACATTGTCACTTTTGTCTATTAAAAACTCGACGGTACCAATATTGTTGTAATTCACCTCTTCAGCTATAGCAATAGCATATTCGTATAGGTTTTCTTTTACTTTTTTTGATACATTAAAAGAAGGAGCAACCTCCACCACTTTTTGATGACGTCTTTGTACAGAGCAATCACGTTCAAATAAATGGCGAATGTTTCCGTGGTTATCGGCAACAATTTGTACTTCAAGATGTTTAGGGTCTTCGACATATTTTTCTAAAAACATGGTGTCATCTCCAAAAGCATTGAGAGATTCATTTTTAGCAGAATCAAAGTTTTTTTCTAAATCTTCTTGATTGCGTACAACACGCATTCCTCTTCCACCACCACCAGAGGCAGCTTTTAACATTAGTGGATAACCAATTTCATTAGCTTCAGAAAGAGCAATTTTTAAAGATGTTAGTTTCTTTTTGTTGCCTTCAATTACAGGAACTTTACATTTAATAGCTATTTTCTTGGCGGTGATTTTATCACCTAAAGCATCCATAACTTCAGGTTGAGGTCCAATAAAAATAATATCATTTTCAGCACAAGCTCTTGCAAAATCGGAATTTTCAGAAAGAAAGCCATAGCCAGGGTGAATAGCATCTACATTTTTAGATTTGGCTAAATTTATTAGCTCCTCTATATCTAAATAAGGTTTTAAAGGTTGGTTGTTTTTACCAATTTGATACGATTCATCAGCTTTATAACGGTGCTGTGAATATCGATCTTCGTAGGTGTAAACAGCTACGGTACTAATATTTAATTCTGTGCATGCACGTAAAACTCTAATTGCAATTTCACCACGATTGGCAACTAAGACCTTTTTTATTTTCATGTGTTTATTTTTATTGTTTTTTAATGGTCACATGCTGTTCGCTATTTATCTTTCCGTAGATAGATTAAATATCTAACATGCTCGTTTCATGTGTTTATTCTATTATATATGGATTTTCGTTTTTATAATTTCTTATAACATATTCAAGGGCACTTATTAAAATCTCGCCCATGTTTGATGATTTTTTAAACTTGATGTCTTTTGTTAAATCTAATAAATCTGTTTTAAGCTGAATTACTTTTTCAGGAGTTGATATAGTATCATTACGCATGCATTTTAATAATTCAGATAATCTAAATTTTCCATTAACAGCTCTTTTTGCTAAAAGGGATCTTTCTTCTTTTTTATATTGTTCGATTGATCCTTTCTGAAGTAAGTCAAGAGTCATTTCAACCAATTCGTTGTTTTCTTTTAAAAATTGAGGTCTATATACTTTTGCATTGCCTTCAAAACATTGTTGATCAAAATCAATGGCTCTTATTCGATATTCAATTTTATCAAAATCATGGGTCAACACCATCACATAGTTATAGGAACGCATATCTCCTAAAAGACGTACAAAACAACGTTCATTGAATTTGACAAACTCTTTTGCGATTGTTTTTTTATCCTGAATAGAACAGTGTTTTAATTCATGTTCAATAAAATGATCACCAGGAATTCCTGTAATATGTTCTTCAATTAATGTATCCTTATGAACTAGAAAATTGATATGATTAGGAGATAAAATATGTTCTAATTCTAATCCATATACTCTTGAAGCATCTGCTTTTTTTATATAGAGGAATACATAATTATCATTAAGAATGTTTCTAACTTTAATTCGAAATGGTTTTGTGTTACCAAAAGTGCAAAAATCGATGCTGTCTATACTAAGAAAAGGAAGACTGGAATTACTTCCGTCACCATGTAAAATAGCATACATTTTTTTTAAACTTAATTCTATTTCTTTGCTTTCTTGTTCAGCATAGTAGGTGCTCAACCAAAGTGTGTCTTTGCCATCTTTATCATATATTTCTACTCCTCCCTGAAAACGTAATAAGTCGTCATAATACACAGGAATTTTAATATTTCTCCCGTGCTTTGTAAGGTAATTAGAGAGCGCGTTTGTAATTGGGTAAGCTGGCTTTTTTTTAGAAATTAACTTTTCATTCATGGCTCATAGGAAATCTCTCTAAAGATATTAAGAAAATATCTTTTTTAGAGCTTTTCAACTAGCTAAAAAGTATAATTTTAAGGAATAATGCGATTTAAAAAAAGAATTGATTAATGATGTAATCCTTCGGCCACTTGTTGAAGTGTTTCTTTGTCTGTTATCATGATTCTTTTTCCTGAAGTTGAAATTAAACCTTCCTTTTTTAAAGTAGAAAGTAAGCGAATACAAGATTCAGTTGCTGTGCCAACTATATTTGAAATATCTTCTCTTGAAAGTCGTATTAATAAAAACCCTTCTTCGTCTAATCCAAAACTGTTTTCAAGGTGTAAGATCGTTTCAGCAATACGTTGTTTCACTGGTTTTTGAGACATGTTTACAATAACATCATCAGCTTCTTTTAATTCGTGTGCTAAATCCTGAAGCATTTCCATAGAAAAACGAGGATTCTTTTTAATATTCTCTAGAAAATAGTTTTTAGGAATAAAACAAACTTCCATGTCATTAAGTGCAATTGCTTTTAAGTTGGTAGGTTCATTTGCTATCGTTGAACGCTGCCCTAAAACTTCACCATTAGAAACAAATTTTATAATTTGGTCTTTTCCGTTGGAACTTAATTTAGTAAGTTTTGATATTCCATGACGAACACAGTAAACACCTTTTAAATATTCACCCTCGTCAAAAATTAACTCTCCTTTTTGAAAAGAAAGGGAAGTCTTATTTTTTGAAATTTGTTCTAACTCTTCTGGGTTTAATGTCTTTAAGCCACTAAATTTTCGAACGATACATTTTTCACAAAAACTCATATTGCAAAGTTACAATAAAAAGAGTAAAACTGATAATAGTCATGTTTTAATATTTCACTAAATTGAACCTTTGCAATCAGGTAATGAGCAATAAAAAAGAACATTCAACATGCTATCATTGTGGTGATAAGTGTGACGTTGAAACCATACAACATGATGAAAAATCATTTTGTTGTAATGGTTGTAAAACTGTGTATCAGATTTTTTCTGAAAATGATCTTACTTGTTATTATGATT
>JAHRWC010000352.1 GCA_019090365.1 Flavobacteriaceae bacterium | reverse complement strand
CGCTCTAATTTTTGCAAGAAATAATCACTTTTGTTTTTGTAAAACTAAGGTTGTCATACATCGTAAATCATTCACATTAACTGTTTTTAAAAGTTCTAAAGAAGTTAAATTATGAGTCTTCATTATTTGTTCTAAAAGCTGTTTATTTAATAGAAAACGATGGCTTGTATCTGGTAATAAATACACTCCTTCAGATATTAATTTAATTTTATCTTCTATTCCAATATTCGAGGTCATTCTAATAAAAAGAGTCCCTTTAGCTTTTAACACTCTTGTCATTTCTGAAAACATGGTTAAAAAGTGATCGGTATTTTTAGCAAAATGAAGTACTGCATTGCAAATAATATGATCAAAATATTCATCTTTAAACGGAAGGTTTTCAACTTCGGAAACTGAAAAATTAGAAGAAAGTTTTGAGAAAGTTTTTTTTACAGCATTAATAGGTTTTTCATTTTTATCAATCCCATAAACATCAAATCCATTATCATAAAACCATTGTATATTTCTACCCTTTCCACAGCCAACATCAAGAATTTTATCGTCCTCATTATATCTAGATTTTAATATTTGATCTAGTAAATAGATGTCTGTATTTCCAATGATTCCTTTTAAATTATTATTCTTCATTTTAAATTATACCTGTAACACTTGTCACAAGATAACCATATTAGATGTTCTAAATTTGACCTATAGGAAATAAAACTCTTAATTATGAAAAAAAATATGGGCGGTGCAGATCGCATGATTCGAATTATAATTGCATTAGTTGTTGGTGCGTTGTATTATTTTAAAGTAGTAGAAGGAACATTAGCTATAGTACTATTAGCTTTTGCAGTCATCTTTTTATTTACAAGTTTTATTAATTTCTGTCCTTTATATAGCTTATTTGGCATCAATACATGTAAAATTAAAAAGTAAATATTTTAATTTAAATTTATTAAACCCTTCCTTTCAAAAATGAAAAAGAAGGGTATTTTTATTGTAACAATTGTTACCTTCACATCAACTTATTTCAAATATTTTTACAGAAAATTAATCAACCTATTATGTCTTTATTAAGCTTTCTTTTTGGCGGTAAAAAATCAGAATTTATAACACAATTAAGTACTGAAGAGTTTAGGTCTCAAATTCAAAATAAAAAAGTACAATTAGTCGATGTAAGAACTCCCAACGAATTTAAACAAGGTCATATTAAAAAGGCGATTAACATTGATTTCTTCTCAGGAAAGTTCAATGTAAATTTTGATAACCTTAATAAAAATGAAGCGGTGTATGTGTATTGTAGAAGCGGTGGAAGAAGTCGTCAAACTGCCAATAAATTAGCAAAAAAAGGTTTTACTGAAATCTACGATTTAAAAGGAGGATACTTAAGGTGGTAATTTGTATTGTAAATTTATTCCCAAGAAGGTAACACACAATCATCTTTTAAAGAATCTAAAAGTGGTTGTAAACCTGAAATCAGACTTTGTTTCATAATCTTAGAATCTTCTTTATGGCATTGTAAACAAGCGCCAACTAATAAAATTTGTTGTTGTTCTTTCACTGTAAAAGGTCTAAAATCTTTTCGTGTAGAATTAACTATTCCTTCTTTTGTGTTCTGTAAAAAAGGAACCCAAGCATCTTCAGGTAAACCGTCATTTTCATTATTTTCATATTCAGGAGTGAAAACCCATGTCCCTTTTTCAGAAGTCATCTCATACATCAAAGATCCTTTTCCATAGCCTAATGCTTCAGAATTAGCATGACATGTTATGCAGCTTCTCACTTCTTTTGTGGTTGTATGAGGTGAATTTGGTGCATACAATCTATGAAACGATACATTTTTTCCTTTCTCTTCTCCTGAAAAGCTTCCTTTATCAATCGTCATAATCATTCCAGGAATTGCAGGTTCAATTTTACTTCCCTCCTCATTTTCTCGAACTCCCATTGCTGGAAAAGAAGACGAAAATTCAGCTACATATTCTTTCCATTGTCCTTTTGTATATTTTCTATCTAAAAGATCGAAAGCTTTTAATTCAGTTGCATCATATTCGTTATGACAGCCTATACATCTTGGTGCCCAAGAAGAATGACAAGTTGAACAAGCAACATCTTTATGTGCATTATCTCTCGAACAAACATCAGGTTGAGGTTTTAATTCGAATAATTTTCCGTTTTCTTTTCCTATTAAAAAAGCTTTACCAACTGAATCTACATAAGTGTTCACTAAAGGATGATTATCTTTTTTTGCGACCAAAATATTTTTATCGGAATGTGTATATTCTCTATGCAAAAACACTAAAAGGCTTTCATCATCTAAAGAATCGTAAGGTATAGTTGTGGGTTTATCTTTAAAATGACAATCGGAACATTGCAAGGATACAGCATCTTCTTCATGCGCATACTTTTTCCCATCTCCCATCACTTCATGAGACGAATGACAATCGATACATAACATGCCTTTTGTGTGATGAACATCTTCCCCTTTATAGCTATATACACGTTTATCATCTAAAACTCGATATCCTGATTTCCCTAAGATATCTTCTTCATCTAAAAGAGTTTCTTGCCAACCTTCAAAATTTGTTGAAATTCTACTTGATCGACTATGGCAACCAAAACAGTGTGTGTTATTCATAAAAACATCGGTTGAAGGATGAAATGTTGGGAGGTCTTTTTTATCTGAAGATAAATAGTTTTCCAAATCATTTTTAGAATCTTCAGTATAATTTAAATGACAAGCATTACAACCACCTCCTCTACTTAACTGACCTATTTCACCGAAGTCTATTTTTTCAGCTCCTAAGTGACAGTTTGCACATAGATCTCTTAAATGTTTATCTGAAGGTGAATCCTTTAAGTTTTTAATATGGTAATGATAATCGGGGGAATCTGCTTCTCCAAAAATATATTTATCGACTGCAATTAATCCGCTGTTTGTAGTCATTAATGAATTTTCAATTTTCTTCAGTTCGTTTGGGTGACATTTCCCGCAGGTATTTTTAGCGTCTGATAAGTTGCCAGGAATTAATATCATTCCTTGGTGAGATGCATCTTTTTCAAATTCAGCAACATTACCAAGATGACAACTTGCACAACCGATTACTTCTGGGTTGTGATATTTTGAATATCCTTTTGTGTTTTGATGACATTGTAAACAAGATTCAGTATCAACATTTTCTGTAGAAATAGGTTCGTTTTCAACAGCCCAATTTCTATCTACATATTCAGTTTCTGAATTTTTATTTACTAAATAAAAAACAAGCACTAAAACGACACTAACGAGTAAAAATAATATGCCTTTTTTAGATTTCATATATATGAAGAATACACAAATTTACGAATAATTTTTGGTGGTAAATCAAAAAATAACTTCCAACTAATTGATATTCATTTTAATACTATTTAAAATTCCTTATGTAACAAAAGTTACATATAACTTGTTGAATATAAACATTTT
>JAHRWC010000351.1 GCA_019090365.1 Flavobacteriaceae bacterium | reverse complement strand
TTATTCTATTAGGTTTAATAAATTATTTTCAAACCAAAACACTTCCAAGCCTAAAGTATTTGAGTATATCATTTATTTATAATCAAATATATTCAGTGGTTCTTTATATGTCTAATATGTTCTTTTTAATGTTTTTAATTAAGCGCTATAAAAATGAACTGTTTGTTTTTAAACATTTAATAAAAGGGATTATAGGAAGTGTTGCAGTGACATTAATTGTTTTGTTATTACTTCGTTTTACTTCTGAAGTTTACTTAGAAGGAGAAACGTTTCAAGAGTTTATTGATGGAGAGAAAGTACAATATTATACGTATGGCTTGTTTATATCACTTATTGTTACGAGTATTTTCTACGGAATTTTTTATTATCGTCATACACAAGATAAAAAGCTTAAAGAACAGAAAATTATTGCAGGTACTGCATCTGCCAAATTTGATGCTTTAAAAAACCAATTAGATCCACACTTTTTATTTAATAGTTTAAATGTATTAACGAGTTTAATAGAAGAAAATCCAGATGCTGCAACTAAGTTTACTACATCTTTATCTAAAGTATATCGATATGTATTAGAGCAAAAAAACAAAGACCTGGTAACCCTAGAGGAAGAATTAAAGTTTGCAAAATTATACATGACTTTAATCCGCATGCGATTTGAAGATAGTATTGTGTTTACAATTCCAGAAAGTTTATCAAATCCTCAGGCAAAAGTAGTACCCTTATCATTACAATTATTATTAGAAAATGCTGTAAAACACAATAAAGTTACTCCTACTAATAAGCTTTATATAACAATTACTGAAGAAGGAGATAACTTAGTAATTAAAAATAATATTCAAACAAAAGAAGTCCTTAAAGAAGGCACTGGTGTTGGCTTGAGAAATATTCAACAGCGCTATTACCTTTTAACCGATAGGCCTGTAAGCATTCAGAAAAATGAAAAGGAGTTTTATGTGTCTATCCCATTATTAACAAAAAACGCAACAAGAATGACAACGCAAGAAACATATATTTCAGAAAAAAAATACGAGAGAGCAAAAGAACGAGTAGAAAAACTAAAAGGCTTCTATATTCACTTTTCAATTTATATAATCATGGTGCCCGTTTTTATATTTCTTAATATAAAATCAACAGGATTTCCATGGGCAATCTTTCCAATCGCAGGTTGGGGATTTGGAGTGGTAGGACATGCAATGGAAGCGTTTGATTATAATCCTTTTTTAGGTAGAAATTGGGAAGAAAAGAAGATCAAAGAATTAATGGATAAAGACGAGTTTGATACTTTTAAATAATCATTTATGAACGATTTTGAACAAGAAAATAAGTATTTAAGAGCAAAAGAACGTGTAGCTGCAATCAAGAAGTTTTATTCAAGTCTTCTTTCATATGTAGTGTTTATTGCCTTCTTAGCGGGATTAAATTACTATACAAATGGATGGAGCAACCCATGGTTTTTATGGGCAGCTTTTGGATGGGGAATAGGAATTGTTTTTCATTCATTTAAAGCATTTGGTTGGCTTCCATATTTAAATAAAAATTGGGAAGAAAAAAAGATAAAAGAGTTCATGGATAAAGATGATGAACCTTCAGGTGATCGTTGGACATAATAAAAAAATGATGGAAAATTTCAATAAAGATAAATACGATAGAGCGACTAAAAAAGTCAAAAAAATAAAAGAATTCTATTCACATTTAACAGTATATATAATTATTAATTCACTTTTAATAATAATGCATTTGGGTATATTCAAAATTGGTACATGGGATATGAATTATATAGGATGGTCTATGTTTACCACACCTTTTTTCTGGGGAATCGGATTATTTTTTCACTGGTTTACAGTGTTTCAAGATAAATTTAGATTTTTTAAAGATTGGGAAAACAGAAAAATGAAAGAGTTTATGGATCAAGAAGAAGATGAAAAAACTCGAAGTAATAAATGGAAATAAATATTAGTCAATGAATGTAATTATAATTGAAGACGAAAAACCTTCAGCGAGACGTCTTCAGCGAATGCTAGACAAACTAGATGTATCAGTAAATCAAATGCTTCACAGTGTTGAAGAATCGATTGAATGGTTTCAGAATAATGAACATCCAGACCTTATCTTTTTAGACATTCAATTAAGCGACGGACTTTCATTTAAAATATTTGATACCATAGAAATTAAAAGCTCGATTATTTTTACAACTGCGTTCGATGAATATGCTTTGCAAGCCTTTAAATTAAATAGTATCGATTACCTTCTGAAACCAATAGATGATGAAGAATTGGAAGTTGCTGTCAATAAATACAAGGAGTTTAAACCTAAAGCGAAAAATGTTCAGCTAAATTTCGATGATATTAAGAAGCTTCTTTCTAAAGGTCCTGTTGAACGTGAATATAAAAAGCGTTTTACTACCAAAATTGGACAACATTTAAAAATGATTTCAGTCGATGAAATAGAATGCTTTTATTCTGAAAACAAAGGAACGTATGCGCACACAATTGAAGGAAGAGATTATTTGCTAGATACAACACTAGAAAAACTAGAAGAAGAATTATCTCCTGAGTTATTTTTCAGAATTAGCCGTAAGTATTACATCAATATTAATGCTAT
>JAHRWC010000350.1 GCA_019090365.1 Flavobacteriaceae bacterium | reverse complement strand
TTACCAAATAATGTGATTGGAGAATTTAAGAAGTAATAATAGAACAAATTCTCTCTTATGGAATTAAAAATTCATCACTTACAACCAGTATCAGTGACTAAGATTATATTTTCTATAGTTCTTGTCATTTTTTCAATTTACTTATATTTTGCAGGAACTTTTTTTGGAATAATCTTATTAGGGGCTGCTTTAAAACTTTCATTAAGGGAAGGATTTGAGCTTGATTTAGAAGGAAAAAAATATAGAAAACTTTACTCTATTTTAGGGATAAAATTTGGTTTTTGGAAAACACTTCCAGCTATAGAATATATTTCAGTTTTTAAAACAGTTAAAAAAAGTAGAGCTAGAGTTATTGCTGCAGAGGCTAATTTAGGATTTGAAGTATATAAAATCAACCTTTTTTATAATAGGAATAAACATATTGAAGTATATGTTTCTGATGATAAAGAAAATGCCTTTAAAGTTGCAAATCATATAGCAATGATTTTATACATTGAAGTATATGATGCAACTATTCAATAGCTAGTATTTCAATTTCATCATCATGAAACATAAAGGAATCTCCTTTTTGTTTACCTAATAAGAGTTGTCCAATTGGTGAATTTGAAGCTATACAATAATAAATTTTATTTTGAATAATAAATTTTCCTGCAGAAATGCTTAAAAAATAGGAAGCCTGGGTGGTTGTTACTAAACTTCCTAAATGTATCAATCCTGAAGGTTCCGTAATTTGAACACGTTTCAGTGTTTGTTCTACGTTTTCAATTTCTAATAATTGATGCCCAGCATTTTCTCTTTCAATTTGAAGCATGGCTCTTCCTGTTTCATGTTTATCGCCTGCACTACTTTTAGATTCTTCTTCTAGAGCTAATTTAATATCAGCTAAAGTTTTATTGATCAATAGATGTCTTTCTTCAATCCATTTAAAACATTCAAGTAATAAATGTTCTTTAATCGCTTTTGCTCTCATCATTTTCTTTTAATGTGAATACTCCATAATTTTTCATTTGCAGAAGGATCCACCTCTTTCTTTTTGAAATATAGTTAGATGCTGGGCTTGCTTTAAATTGTGTCGGATTTGGCAATATTGCTGCAATAGCAGCCGATTGATTTCTTGATAAATTTTTAGCTGAAACATTAAACCAATGCTTTGATGCAGCTTCAACACCAAAAACACCTTCACCCATTTCTATACTGTTTAAATATACCTCTAAGATACGTTCTTTACTCCAAATAGTCTCAATTAAAAGGGTAAACCATGACTCAAATCCTTTACGCAACCAACTTCGTTGTGGCCATAAAAAAACATTCTTTGCAGTCTGTTGAGAAATCGTACTTGCTCCTTTTAATTTTTTTCCTTCGAGGTTCTCTTTATACGCTTTTTTAATCGCAGTTACATCAAAACCATTATGCTTTATAAAGTTTTGATCTTCCGAACAAATTACTGCTAATTGTATCCCTGATGAAATTTCATCTATACTTTTCCATTCATGTTTTAAGTCAAAGTTTTCATTTCCTTTAAAGTTTTGAATAGCCATTAATGGAGTATAATACACCGGTATGTATTTATGTACAAACACCCAGACAACACTTAAAAGAACAAACCAAAGAATGGTTTTCAATATGAAACGAAAAAGCTTTTTCAAAAAAATAATTAATTAGTACTAATATAAAGTGAAATGTACTAAAATATTGTTTTAATAAAATAACATATATTCGAAATATCTAAACTTATAATCGAATTAAAAAGTAAGGTTCTTTAACCTCAAAGAAAAGGGGGTTTACACTTATTAGAATAACTAAAAGTAGTTGTTTCTTTGATAGCAAGAAAAATAAACGTAATCAAATAAATCTAATTATCATGAAAACTAAAACCTTGACCCTATTTTCATTAGCATCTTTAACTTTACTAATCATATATAGTTGTAATGTAACTAATGGATCTGTATCGACACTGAACAATACAATCTGCTCCAATTATACGGACATGAGCACTTTAGAAGTGGATTTGATTCGAACTATGACCAATAAATATAAAGACAATCAATTAAGTGATATAAATGATAGTTCTCATACTCCATTTACAATAGCAAATGGAGATACTAGAGCAATTTGGTTTGACTTAGAAACACTTAAAGCATTTATACATCAAATAGAAATTAAAGCAAAAAATAATGCTACACCTGTTCAAAGTAAAGATTTAGGAATCCGTATATATTATGCTAGTTATCCAGATTCTGCAGAAACGTATAATGATTTAAATGGAGTAAATGGAAACTATATACTGCCATCAATTTATCAAGAACATCATACATTGGTTATGATACCAACAATTAATAGACGTGTAGGTAATGTAAATATAGATGCAGACTTTAACCCTTCAGACCCAGCAACATATATTAAACCTATTTCTAGTGTATATTCGACTAATCCATCAGCTCAAATACCAGCATTAACAGGTGTTCGATCTAGTTCATCAAATAATACTGGCGCTCAAAATCACGGAAGTTTAGCTCCTCCACACACGAATTCCTCAATGAGTTTTTAATTAAATAGATGGAAGCATTCCAAGAAACATTAAGAACAATATTACCATGGGTTGAATTTTTTTCAGCCCTAGTTGGTCTTATTTATTTATTTAGACTAAAGAATAGTTATTGGAAATGGTTTTCAATTTATTTGATCTTTATTGTCTTTCAAGAGTATTTTTGGTTTAATAATAATTCATCTTTATTAAATATTACAAAGCAAGAATATTATGCGTTTTTTGGTATTCCAATTCAATATTTATTTATGTACTGGCTTTATGCTTTAAAATCACTTAATAATAAAAAGTTATTTTTTTCATTCTCTATTTTATATATATTTATT
>JAHRWC010000349.1 GCA_019090365.1 Flavobacteriaceae bacterium | reverse complement strand
TGTGTATAAGAGACAGCATTATAACGATCTCTAGCCATCAACATAGCAATTAGATTACTCATTGATCCTCCCGAAGTAATAGTTCCATCGCTATTTGACGGGTATTCTATGATAGAACATACATTCTTTATAATTTCTTTTTCAATTCCTACTTGAGGACCTGCAACTTTATAAGTGTACATGCTGTTGTTTAAAAGAACAGCTAATAAATCGCCTAGTGTTGCTTTTGGACTTCTACCGCCAAAAAGTTGATTGAAAAATTTTCTTGTAGCAGTTCTAGGAGTATTTAAAACAACATTTTTTAAGATAATTTCAAATTCATTTTCTGAAACAGGGTCATCTTCTAAAGAGATATCTACTTTTTTCCACAATAAATCGGTAGAGATGGGTTTTATAATTGGTTCAGATTGCTCTTTTTCTAATAGCTCTTCAGCAATTTTTTGAAAGATCTTCAATTCGTTTTTCATTTTATAAAAGTAGAATAAAATAGTGTTAAATGGATAGTTTTTCGTAAATTATGCAATAATATTTTCCTATTAAAATCACAAACAATTTTATGTTGCCTATAACCAAAGTATCTACTTTACTTGAAGAATTATCCGAAACTAACGATTATGAAGAAGTCGTCAAGAGGATTCAATTACCTTTATCGGAATTGAATGAATATTTATTTTGGAGTGAGCAATTTTATACGAGAAACTGTATTGAAAGAAATGAAAAATATGAGTTAATAGTTTTGTGTTGGGAACCTGAACAATACACTCCTATACATTGTCATAACCAACAAGAATGTTGGATTTATATGGTTGAAGGCGAGTTGGATGAGTTGCAGTTTCAGCTAAATAAACAAGATGTGCCAAAGCAAACGAATGCTTCAAAATTAATAGCAAATAACTTCTATCATACCAATGATGATATAGGTTTTCATAGTTTAAGTAATTTGTCAGAAAAAAGATGTATTAGTTTACACTTGTATGCAAAACCTATTGAAGAATGTAGTTATTTTAGTGAGGAATCTAAATCCTTTAAGACTAAAATTCTTAGCTATTCAAATTCAAAATCTATAGTCTAATTATTTGTAATATTTGAAGAGTTAGCGGTTCCTAATCCAATGATACGATCGTATCTTCCGCCTAATTCGCGATAATATACAAGTACATTATAATTGTTTTCCGTTTGCCAAAAATCTCCATCAATAAAACCTTCATCTATACTTCCATCACGATCAACTAATACATATTTATAATTGTAAAAACCTTGCTTAAATAAACGAGCATTTTTATAGGTGTCGGTATATTCATCGTATTCCATATAGGTGCTACTGTCGATTGTGTAGTTATTGAATCCACCATAAATATGAATTTCTTTTTCTCCAATGTCTTCAAAAAACTGAAGGTTAAAATGCATACGAACATACTCAGCTTCAATATTTTGATTTCGAGCGCTGATATTTCTTACAACAAAACCTCCATTAATATCTGGATTGTATGTGTAAGGTCTGTCTTTTCTCGCACCATTAGTGTATAAATAATTATTGTAGATATCTGTTAGTTCAATTCTTCTAATACTGCTTGTTGCTGCTCTTACATCTTTATTATCAAAGTTTAAAAACTCGTTTCCTCCACCAAATGAAGATTCTTTATTGTATCGATATATTATTTCACTTCCAATAGTATATTGAGGTTTTAAATTAGAAATAGCTCCTTTAATATCATTGTTTTTAATAACAAGTGTTTTTACTGTCTGTTTTGGATTTATAAGTAATAAGTCTGGTGAATTAATTGAGAAATGGACTACTTGATTATATTCTATGTCTCTTATATCTCTAGAGCGTTTTATAGCAACAGGAACAGCGACTAAATCTTCTATGACCATAAATTTTTTGGTAAAAACATAATCTCCATTGTCGTCCTTAATACTAATTATATAATTTCCACTTTTAGTTAATCGTTTAATTTCTCTATTAGGAATAGAAAGTTCGTAGTGTGAAAAAATTTCAAGTGTATTTAAAGAATTCTCGTAATTATATATTCTTACATCATCAAAGCCTTCCATAAATTCACCTTTAGATAGATCACTTGGTGTCCAATCAAAATTATAATGATTTATTTCATAATAAAAATCTGCTTCCTCTCCATTTAAAACGTCAAATGAAAGTTTAAAAGGAGATCCTAAACGTAAAATAGGAATTTTACTTTGTTGTGATATTCCTATAAATTCAATTGTTTTAAAATGTTCTGGTGCAATAATTTCTTGTTCCTGAGAAATCAATGAAACGCTAGATATAAAAAGGAAAATGAATAAATAGATTGTTTTAATCATAAATGCAATATTAAGAGGGTAAATATAAACAAATTTTGTGCCTAAAATCTTCTTAGATATGCCAGTTATATCAATTGAGTAAAATTTGTAAAGAAAATAGTGCTAATTATTATGTGAAGCTGTATTAAATTTTTAAATTTGCAGACCCTTAAAAAATAGGGGAAATTAAATAGAACTTTAATACAAGTATTCTATGTCTAAAGACATTAAGATTAAAAAAGGTCTTAACATTCGCCTAAAAGGTGAAGCAGACAAAACTCTTTCCAGCGCACCGCGATCTAGAACTTTCGTTATTAGACCCTCAGAATTTCACCTTATTACGCCAAAAATGGTTGTAAAAGAAGGCGAAAAAGTTGAGGCAGGAACTGTTTTATTTTATGCTAAAACAAATGAAGAGCTTAAGTTTGTTTCTCCAGTAAGTGGAACACTTTCTAAAATTGAAAGAGGAGCTAAGCGAGTGATTACTTCATTGCATATTGAAGGAGACCCTCAGGACAATTTCAAAGAATTTGGAACTAAAAACCCAGATTCGATGAATTCAGAAGAAATCAAAAATCATTTATTAGCATCAGGTTGTTGGCCGTTTATTAAACAACGTCCTTACGATGTTATTGCTAATCCAGAAGTAATGCCAAAAGCAATATTTATTTCAGGATATACAACTGCACCATTAGCAGCTGAATATGATTTTGTTTTAAAAGGAAAAGAATCTCAACTTCAAGCAGGAGTTACTGCCTTAAGTAAACTTACTAAAGGTAAAGTTCATGCTGGAATTGGAGGAGCAGGTGTTTCTCCATTTAATGGGTTGAATGATATTGAAATTCATAATATTTCAGGACCTCACCCAGCTGGTAATGTTGGAACATTAATAGGCGAAATAGACCCTGTTAATAAAGGTGAAACTGTTTGGACAATCTCTCCGCAAGATGTTGTGATTATTGGTGAATTGTTTTTAACTGGAAAATTTAATGCAGAACGAATTATTGCTTTAGCAGGTTCTTCAGTTAAAACACCAAAATATTATACAACTAAAATTGGAGCTGAAGTAGCTACATTTGTGTATGATGCCGGTTTAAATGAAGAAAACGTTCGTGTTATTAATGGAGATGTACTAACTGGAAATGCTATAAACCCTAAAAGTCATTTAGGATATTATAACAACACAGTAAGTGTAATACCAGAAGGTGATGATTACGAATTTTTTGGATGGACAAAACCAATCTTTAACAAGATATCAACTTCTAGAGCATTAACATTTTCATGGATGTTTCCGAAGAAAGAATTCGATTTAAATACGAATACTAACGGAGAGCATAGAGCATTCGTGACTACAGGGAACTATGAAGAAGTTTTTCCTTTAGATATTTATCCATTACAAATCTTAAAAGCTTGTATGTATAAAGATCTTGATGAAATGGAGGCACTTGGAATGTATGAAGTAGCTCCAGAAGATTTTTCATTAACAGAATTTATATGTGTGTCTAAACAACCACATCAAGAAATTATACGAAACGGGTTGGACTTAATGTATAAAGAAATAGGATAACGCTATGGGATTGAAACAAAATTTACATAAGCTTAAGGAAAAGTATAGCGGAACTAAGATGGCACCTGCATTTAATGCAATCCATACTTTTTTATACTTACCAAACGAGACGACACATTCTGGTTCACACATTCGTGTAGCAGATGATTTAAAACGTACCATGAATACGGTAATTATGGCATTAGTGCCTTGCCTTATTTTTGGTATTTTTAATACAGGATATCAACATTTTCTAGCCTTAGGAGAAATTGAAGCCGCATCAAATGGGTTTTTTAGTGCTTCATTTTGGTCTTGGCAAAACTTCGCAGCTGGTGCATGGTCAGTATTACCATTGGTAATTGTATCGTATGTAGTTGGACTAGGAGTTGAATTTATATTTGCAATTATAAAAGGTCACGAAGTCGAAGAAGGTTACTTAGTAACTGGAATGTTAGTGCCATTAATTGTACCAGTAGATATTCCATTATGGATGCTTTCTGTAGCAGTTATTTTTGGTGTTGTAATAGGAAAAGAAGTTTTTGGAGGAACAGGAATGAATATTCTAAATCCTGCATTAACGATAAGAGCCTTTTTATTCTTTGCATATCCAACTTGGATGAGTGGAGATAAAGTATGGGTATTAGATGCTGTTGAAAGAGCTAATACTCCAGATGCTATTTCTGGAGAAACAATTCTAGGAAGTTTAGCTCAAAATAATCCAGTGACTCATGATTGGTTAGATATGTTCTATGGTTTTGTACCAGGTTCTATTGGTGAAACTTCAGCATTATTAATTTTATTAGGAGGATTGTTCTTGATCTTTTCAAAAATTGGATCATGGAGAATCATGCTTTCTTCAGTAGTTGGAGCAATAGTGATGGGATTAATTTTTAACTGGGTTACTGATGCTGGAATAATTACTGAAACAAGTAAATTCTATGGTTTAATGAGTACCGAATTCTGGCAGCATCTATTAATTGGTGGTTTTGCTTTTGGTGTAGTATATATGGCTACAGATCCAGTAACAGCATCTCAAACTAATAGAGGGAAATGGATTTATGGATTCTTGATAGGATTTATTGCAATACTAATACGTGTATTTAACCCAGCATATCCTGAAGGTATGATGTTAGCAATCTTATTAATGAATGTTTTTGCGCCAACGATAGATCATTATATAGTTCAAGGTAATGTGAAAAGAAGACTTAAACGTTTAAAATCTAAAACAGCCTAACAATGGAAAAGAGAACAGATAAAAATTTGTATACACTTCTATTTGCCGTTGGTATGGTAGTAGTTGTAGGTTCTTTACTAGCATT
>JAHRWC010000348.1 GCA_019090365.1 Flavobacteriaceae bacterium | reverse complement strand
TCCCAGATTTCGTAAGGACCATTTTCCCAACCAAATCCGGCCTTCATGGCATCATCTATTTTATATAGCTCGTCTGAAATTTCAGGAATTCGTTTTGATACATATGAAAACATTAAAGCAAAATTCTTTCTATAAAATTCACCTGCTTTATCTTTTCCATTCACTAAAATTTTAAAACGATCGATAACTTTATCAACCGATTTTGTTAATTCTAGAGTAGGGAAGGAGGCTCTTTTTCCTTTACGATATTCTAAGGTGTCAAGATCTAAGCCTAAGATTTGACTTTTTCCATCATCTCCTTTAATTTTTTTATAAAATCCTTGTCCAGTTTTACTACCCAACCATTTGTTTTCCATTAAGGTATTTACAAAAGCTGGTAATTTGAACACTTCATGCTCTTCATCATCTGGACAATTATCGTATATACCATTGGCAACATGTACCAACGTATCTAATCCAACAACATCAACCGTTCTAAAGGTTGCAGATTTAGGACGGCCAATTACAGGTCCCGTTAATTTATCAACTTCTTCAACCGTTAAGCCCATTTCTTTTACCAAATGAAACAAACTTTGAATTCCGTATATACCAATTCTATTTCCTATAAATGCAGGAGTATCTTTAGCAATTACTGTTGTTTTTCCTAAGAATTGTTCACCATAGCTGTTAAAAAATTCTAATACTTCTTGTGAAGTGTTAGGTCCAGGAATAATTTCAAATAATTTTAAATAACGTGGAGGGTTAAAAAAGTGTGTTCCGCAGAAATGTTTCTGAAAATCCTCACTACGACCTTCATTCATAAACTTTATAGGAATTCCTGAAGTATTACTTGTAATTAATGTTCCAGGAGTTCTATGTTTCTCTAGATTCTCAAATACTTGTTGTTTGATATCTAAACGTTCCACAACCACTTCAATAATCCAATCTACGTCGGCTACTTTTGAAATGTCATCTTCTAGGTTTCCTGTTGTGATTCTATTTTTAAAATCGATATGGTATAAAGGTGCAGGTCTAGATTTTACCGAAGCAGTTAAGGCATCATTTACGATACGATTTCTTACGACTTTATCAGTAAGAGAAAGACCTTTCGCTTTTTCTTTATCATTTAATTCTCGTGGGATAATATCGAGTAATAGTACTTCAACGCCAATATTTGCAAAATGGCAAGCGATACCACTTCCCATAATCCCAGAACCAATAACGGCTACTTTATTTATTCTTCTTTTAGACATGTTCTAACTAATTTTATCTGAAATGTATATTTTTTTTGAATTGATTAATTCTAAAATAGAATTCGTCACTTTTTTGAAAGTATCAAGATCTTCTTCACTTACAGTTTCTTTAACTGCTTCATCAAAACGAATCACTACTTGTTTTGAATATTCTCTCATTTCTTTTCCGAAAGGAGTTAAATGAATTAAAACACCGCGACCATCTAAAGGATTAGGTTTACGAATAATAAGTCCTTTTTCTTCCATCGTTTTAAGGGTTCTTGAAAGACTTGTAGCTTCAATTCCCATTCTTGGTCCAAGAGAAGTAGAAGGTGTTCCGCCTTCAGGTTCAATGCTAATCAAGGCAAAACCAGTAGCCATTGTGCTTCCTTTTTTACCAGCTTCTTCATTGTACATTTTAGTGACTCCTAACCAAGCAGATCGCAATAAATAATCTATAGTTTTTTCTTTCATAAAAATCTTATTCCTGCAAATATATAAAATTATATTATGCATGCATAGTAAATTCATGTTAAAATAAAAAAATATAATTGGTAGGGGCTAATCTTCTAGAAGAGAGATACTCCAGTCGAAAGCATCGTCAAGCGTATTGAACACTTTAAATGGTTTATTAAAAAACTTTTCTTCGAGTTCAGCATTAGTTCTTCCTAAGCCTCCGGGAGTTACAATTGCAAAACCTTTTAGTGTTGGAACTTTTTCAAGGTATTTATAATCGGTTGGATTTACAGCATAAGAGTTTAATCGATTAGCAATATAGACCCAAGGATGATTTCCTATAGTTTTAGTCCAAGCAAGTAATATAGAAAAGCCAGTTTCAAACGAAATGGTGACTCCTGGTTTAGCCTCCATAACAATTATATTTTTATAAATATGTGCTTTTCCTAGTTCGTTTTCTACTGTTTTTATGAATTCAATTTTCACTAGTTTACGGGGATAAATATTAATGAAATAATGGTTAAAGTTATTAAAATTAATAATACGTTCTATCATTTTATTTTGAAAATATTCATGCTATATTATTGTATCTTTGCAGCATGATGGAAATTGGAAAACATACAACCTTAGTTATATTAAGAGAAACAGAACCTGGTTTATATTTAGGTGAAAATATGGATGCTGAAGATGTGGTATTATTACCTCATAAATACAAACCTGAAAGTTTTGAAATAGGAGATGAAATTAGAGTATTTTTATATTTAGATTACGAAGAACGTATTATAGCAACAACTTTAGAGCCTCACGTTTTATTAAATAGTTTTGGATATTTACGTTGTGCTGCAGTATCTAAGCATGGTGCATTCATGGAATGGGGATTAGAGAAACATTTATTTGTTTCATTTAAAGAACAAGCTCGTCCAATGAAAGAAGACAATTGGTACATAGTTTATATGTATTTAGATGAACAAACTAATCGACTAGCTGGAGCTAGTAAAACCAATCAATTTTTGCAGAATGATAATATAACTGTAAAACAATATGATGAAGTTAATATTCTTGTAACGCATTTAACTGAAAAAGGGGCTAATGTTATTATTAATGGAATTCATAAAGGACTAATTTATATTGAAGATATATTTGAAGACATTCGAACGGGAGATCGAATGAAAGCTTATATCAAGAAAATTAGAGAGGATAAAAAAATTGACGTTGTATTACAAACCTTAGGGTATAAAAGTATTGAGCCAAATGCTCAATTTATTTTAGATGAATTAAAAGCTGCAGGTGGTTTTATAGCATTACATGATAAATCTACTCCTGATGCGATTAAGAACTTATTAGGATTAAGTAAGAAAAGCTTTAAAAGAGCAATTGGAAGTTTATATAAGGATAAACAAATAGTTCTTAAAGAAGATGGTATTGAATTAGTATAATTTAATAATCAATTTTATCTTCTTTTAAAATCCATTGATCAAATATTTTTTTAGCTTCATCTCTATTGATGTTCTCAAAAGAGATGCTTCTATTCGTTATAGACGAATCAATTTCATCATAAATAAACTGGTCATCAAAGTTAATTTGTGCTGCATCTTTTTTGGTACAGGCATAATAAACTTTTTTAGGACGTGCCCAATAAATTGCTCCTAGGCACATTGGGCAAGGTTCGCAAGAAGTATAGATAATGCAATCTGTTAGTTGAAACGAATTTAATTTTTTGCAAGCATTTCGAATTGCTACAATCTCTGCATGACTAGTAGGATCATTAGACGAAGTAACTTTGTTATTTCCTTCAGCTATAATCTTACCTTCCTTTACAATGATAGCACCAAAAGGACCTCCCTCATTAGAGTTCATTGATTTTTTGGCCAAATCAATGGCTTTTTGCATAAAATAGCTATGTGATTTGGCCATGTTTTATTTATGAAAGGATGGTTTCTTCTACTTCATATTTCTCAATACTTTCTAATCCTTTATGAAGTGCTTCTTCATTCTTCGGAATTAAATGATGGTATCGTTCAGATAGTGATTTTTTTAATCCATCGATAACATTCTCCATTTTAACAATAGGTTTTACTTTTAAAAACCCTCCTAAAATGACCATGTTAAATATTTTTTTGTTACCCATTTCAGCAGCAATTTTAGCTCCTTCAATTGTGTAAATTTGAATATCAGTTCTTGTAGGGTGATGGTTGATACCATTAGGATCATAAATTATAAACCCACCAGGTTTTACTGATTCCTCAAATTTATCCATCGATTGTTGGTTGAGGATAATTGCAGAATCAAAAACTCTTAAATAGGGAGAACTAATTCTTTCGTCACTTAAAATTACAGTTACGTTTGCAGTACCACCTCTCATTTCTGGTCCATACGATGGCAACCAACTTACTTCCTGATCTTGCATAATTCCAGAATAGGCTAATATTTTACCCATTGAAAGCACACCTTGTCCACCAAATCCAGCAATAATAATTTCTTCTGTCATGACTTTTATTTTAATTTACCTTTTACTTTTATATCTCCTAAAGGAAAATAAGGAAACATATTATCTATCATCCATTCATTAGATTCATTTGGATTCATTTTCCATCCAGAATTGCAATTAGAAACTATTTCAATAATAGAAACACCTTTTTTTAATCGTGTGTTTTCAAACGCTTTTTTAATTGCTTTTTTTGCTTTTCTTGCGTGTTTATGTGTATGTACAGCTTGTCTAGTTGCATAATAAACTCCTGGAAGGTTTGCTACTAACTCAGTTATTTTTAAAGGAGAACCCATCGTTTCAATTTCACGTCCATAGGGTGAAGTTGAGGTTTGCATTCCTGGTAGGGTAGTAGGTGCCATTTGACCTCCAGTCATCCCATAAATACCATTATTTACAAATATGATGACTATGTTTTCACCTCTATTACAAGTATGTATAGTTTCTGCAGTACCAATAGCTGCTAAATCCCCATCACCTTGATAAGTAAATACATATTTATCGGGCCATGTTCTAGCAATTGCTGTAGCAACAGCGGGTGCTCGACCATGTGCAGCTTGAGTCATATCGATATTCATAAAATCATAAGCAAGTACTGAACAACCTACAGGAGCTACTCCAATAGTATCTTCAACAATACCCATTTCATCTATCACTTCCATGGCTAAGTTATGAGCAGTACCATGACCGCATCCAGGACAATACGAAAGATCCGTATTGGTCATTAATTTTGTTTTACAAAATACTTGGTTCTCGGGTTTGATAATGTCTAATACGTCCATTACTTATAATTTTTTGTTCTAAAGCTTCTAATATTTCTTCAGGAGTATGAATAATTCCTCCAGTTCTTCCAAAGTGTTCGACTGGTATTTTATGTTCTACTGAAAGACGAACATCTTCTACCATTTGACCTGCACTTAATTCAACACTTAGTATTCCTTTCACTTGATCAGCAAGTTCAAATAATTGATGTTTAGGAAAAGGGAACAGTGTAATTGGTCTTAATAACCCAACTTTAATTCCTTTTTTTCTAGCTAGTTCCATTGCTTTTTGAGCAATTCTTGCACTAGATCCATAAGCCACCATTAAATACTCTGCGTCATCACAATTTATTTTCTCATAACGCAAATCTTCTTGCTCCATTCGTTTATATTTCGCAGCTAAACGATGTAC
>JAHRWC010000347.1 GCA_019090365.1 Flavobacteriaceae bacterium | reverse complement strand
TGTGTAATTTCTTTAATAGCCGATTCGTACACTCCATGAGTAGAAGGGTAGGTAACCATTAAACAAGCTAGGTTGTCCTTGTGTAATTCGGCTTTTTCTCTTAAATCTACCACATCAATATTTCCTTCATCAGTAGATTTTGTTACAATCACTTTCATTCCAGCCATCACTGCACTCGCAGGATTGGTACCATGAGCTGAAGACGGAATCAAACATATATTTCGATGATGATCATCTCTAGAATCATGGTATGCTTTTATTACCATTAATCCAGCATATTCTCCTTGAGCACCCGAATTTGGTTGTAATGAAGTACCTGCAAAACCAGTAATTTCAGTTAGCTGATCTTCTAGGTTTTTAAGCATTTCTTGATATCCTTCCGCTTGTTCTATAGGAACAAATGGATGTACATTTCCCCAACTTGGATTACTCAGTGGTAACATTTCAGAAGCGGCATTTAATTTCATTGTACAAGAACCTAATGAAATCATTGAATGATTTAAGGATAAATCTTTGCGTTCTAATTTTTTAATATAACGCATCATATCTGTTTCACTATGGTACGAGTTAAAAACTTCGTTGGTAAGAAATTCTGTTTTTCTATTTACTTCGGAAGTCAATACGTTACTTTCTTCTAATGTTTCAATAAAACTAAAGTCAGCACCAGATATTTCAGCAAAAGGATTTAAGATTGTATTAAGGTCTTCTATGGTTGTGGTTTCATTAATTGAAATATTCACAACATCATCGGAAGGGTAATAAAAGTTTAAGTTATATTTTTCTGCGACACGTTTAATATACGCAGCATCAACTCTAATTTGAAGCGTATCAAAATAAAATTCATTTTCTAAAGAATACCCAAGTTGTGCTAATTTATTCGCTAAAGTAAAAGCTGAGTTATGTACTTTATTAGCTATGTATTCTAGTCCTTTTGGTCCGTGATATACAGCATACATTCCAGCCATAACAGCTAATAATACTTGTGCAGTACAGATATTTGAAGTAGCTCTATCTCTTTTAATATGTTGCTCACGGGTTTGTAAAGCCATACGCAATGCAGTATTGCCATCGGTATCTTTACTCACACCAATAATACGTCCTGGGATATGACGCTTATATTCTTCTTTGGTTGCAAAATAAGCAGCGTGTGGACCTCCATAACCTAATGGAATCCCGAAACGTTGTGTAGTACCTACAACCACTGTGGCACCAATATGTCCTGGTGCTTCTAATTTTACTAAACTTAAAATATCAGCAGCAACGGCAACTTTTATTTGAGCCTCGTTTGCTTTGCTTATAAATTCTTTATAATCATATACTTTCCCAGATTTCCCTGGATACTGAACAATAGCACCGAAGAATTCAGTAGAGAAATCAAATGTAGTATGATCACCGACTACTAATTCAACTCCTAAGGGTTCAGATCTTGTTTCAAGTAAAGAAAGTGTTTGCGGTAAAATCTCTTCAGAAACAAAAAACTTAGCCACATTGGCTTTCTTTTGAGCTCTTTCACGCGTTGCAAACAATAATGCCATTGCTTCAGCTGCAGCTGTAGATTCATCTAATAAAGAGGCATTGGCTAATTCCATTCCAGTAAGGTCACAGACCATGGTTTGAAAATTTAATAACGCTTCTAATCTTCCTTGAGCAATTTCTGCTTGGTAGGGAGTATAAGCCGTATACCAACCTGGATTTTCTAGAATATTTCGGTGAATTACAGAAGGTGTAATCGATTGATGATATCCTAAACCAATATAGGTTTTGTATAATTTATTTTTTAGAGCTAATTCGTTACTATGTTCTAAATATTCCTGCTCTGTCATGGCAGGTTTTAAATTTAGATCATTATTTAATCGAATATCACTAGGGATTGTTTGGTAAATTAATTGGTCCATAGATTCGGCACCAACTGTTTTAAGCATATCTGCTATGTCACTTTTTCTAGGACCTATATGTCTAAGAGCAAAAGAATCTGTATTCATAGTTCGCAATTAAAATTTGAATAGCGAAATTACGATTTTTAACTAAATTATTAATACCTCTTTTGCAATGAAATTGTCATAAAATAAAATGAAGGTTTTTTTCTTTATATGATATAGAAAAATAGAACATAGCCTAGGTGTTACGATTTCTTTTTATATTGAAGTAGAAAGGGAAAAAGGTCGTTTTAATATGGTTATTTGAAAGTAGAAGAGGTATGTGCTATAAACTATTCATTATTTTTGCGTAATGAACCTTCTTAAAAAAATCTTTTATTTTTATATAAACAGTAGTATTCACGTAGCTATAGCGGTTTGTGCTTTTGCTATGATTACGGTAAAAGAATTTGATTTAGAAAATTCTATTTCTTTAATGTGTTTTATTTTCTTCGGAACTATTACCGGATATAGTTTTATAAAATATGTCGCATTTTTTGCATTTCCGCATAGATTGGCAAAATCAAATCATAGGTTTTTCCAAAGAGTAATAATTCTTTTGGGGATTGGAACTCTTTTTTGTTTGTTTCAATTAACATTTGAAGCAATTATTACAACCCTCATTCTTTCCTTGTTCACTTTATTATATGCAGTTCCATTTCTGAAAAATAAAAGCCTGCGACATTTTAACGGTTTAAAAATATTTATTGTAGCATTGGTTTGGGCTGGAGTAACAGTGCTCGTTCCTTATTTAAATGAATTTAATGAAGTTCCAGATGATGTTATTGTAGGTTTTATTCAACGCTTTTTAATTGTACTTGCACTTATGTTACCTTTTGAAATCAGGGACTTAAGTGTAGATGCAAGTTATTTAAAAACCTTACCACAACAAGTAGGAGTACTGCAAACCAAATTAATTGGAATGGTAATATTGATTCTTTGTTTTTTTCTAGAATTTATGAAAGATACTTTTAACGAAACGTTCTTTTATTCGTTGGTATTTATAGTAATATTAATAGCTTTATGTATTCTTTTTGCACAAAAAAAACAATCGAAATACTTCGCCTCATTT
>JAHRWC010000346.1 GCA_019090365.1 Flavobacteriaceae bacterium | reverse complement strand
GGTAGCTTTTATCTCCTATAACTAAGGGTTTTCTAATAGGTGCTTCGTAATGCGACGCCATATTTATATACTATTTCTTAGTTAGTCTAAACTTCTTTTGAATTTCTCACTTTGGTTTGATAGAATACATTCGGTTTTGTCCCTACTGCCTCTAACAAGTGATACATTCTATTATCTTCTTTCTCTTTATGTACTTGGCTACTATCATCATTGATATCTCCAAAGACCATTGCTCCTTTATCACAAGCCAATGAACAGGCTGTTTGGAATTCACCGTCTTTAACAGGGCGACCATCTCGTTTTGCATCCAAAATCGTTTTCTGTGTTTTCTGAATACACATAGAACATTTTTCCATTACCCCACGAGAACGCACTACCACATCTGGGTTGAGTACCATTCTACCAAGGTCATTGTTCATATGGTAATCAAACTCATCATTCTCGTTGTACAAGAACCAGTTAAAACGACGTACTTTATAAGGACAGTTGTTCGCACAATATCTTGTACCTACACAACGGTTATACGCCATATGGTTTTGTCCTTGACGTCCGTGCGATGTTGCAGCAACTGGACAAACTGTCTCACAAGGAGCATGATTACAGTGTTGACACATTACAGGTTGAAAAGCAACTTGTGGATTATCTGAAGGATTTTCCATCGCTCCAAAATCTGAAAGCGAACTACCTAATCCTGAAATGTTATCTTTCTTCTCTGAATCTCCTTCAAAAGATTCTACACTCGAGTAATATCTATCAATACGCAACCAGTGCATATCACGACTCTTACGTATTTCTTCTTTACCTACAACAGGTACATTATTCTCTGCGTGACAAGCAATAACACAAGCACCACAACCAGTACAAGCATTTAAATCTATCGACAAGTTAAAGTGATGGCCAATAGAACGATCAAAAGAATCCCACAAATCTGCATCCGGAGACGAAATTGGAATTTCCTGGTGATCTTTAGAAACGTAAATAACAGGATTCCATTCTTGTACGTCCTTAGTATTGAATACCTCAAGGGAAGTTTCACGAATGATATCCCTACCCATCATTGTATTATGCAATTGAACACATGCAAATTCGTGCTCACCCGCAACTTTCTCTAAAGTTACATTTTGAACAGTAGAAAAGTTATTATAAAGTGCATATGCATTTACTCCTGTTTGCATTTCTTCCTGAATTGCAGCAGTTTTTCCGTAACCAAATGCTAGCCCTACAGAACCTTTAGCCTGTCCGGGTTGAATTAAAACCGGAACTTTTTCAATAACTACATCACCAGATTTTATATTTACGTAGCTTCCGTTTAATCCTCCATTTGCGACGTGTGTATTTTCCAAGCCCATTTCTGAAGCATCTGCCGCAGAAACAGTAATATAGTTATCCCAAGCAGTACGTGTAATTGGATCTGGCATTTCTTGCAACCAAGGGTTGTTAGCCTGTTGTCCATCACCCATTCCTGTTTTGGTGTAAAGCATCAGCTCAAATCCACCTTGACTAGTTGCAGACATAGCTCCGTGGCTTGAAGAACTTTCCATCTCTGCACTACCATCGGTAGAAGGAACAACTTCCATTTCCACTTCCGCAGTACTTGCATACACACCAGCCTCCAAAGCTTTATTCCAAGAACTTCCGCCTAATACAGAGGTCCAGGTATCCTTTATATAATCGTAATATTTATTGCTATTTCCAGTCCAACTTAACAAACTGTCTTGAAACTGACGTGTATTAAATAATGGACGGATTGTTGGCTGCATTAAACTAAAAGAACCCTTCTTTAATTGAGCGTCCCCCCAAGACTCTAAATAGTGAGGAGTGGCAGCAACCATTTTTGAAGCAGCAGCCGTCGCATCGTTCTTCATTGAGAAGGCAAGCGACATTTCTAAATTCTTATATGCTTCAGTGAATGCCGTATTATTAGGGAAGGAATACAACGGATCTACACCTACTGTAATGATTCCTTTCACAGATCCAGAAACAACACCATTCATTGCGCTAAGCACTTCGGCAGTATTTCCCTGACGCACCATTTTTGGATGAACAGTATCCATTACAGCGCTTCCTGCATTGCATTCAAGAACCATTTTCTGTGCAGTAAGATCTGGCAGTCCAGTTATAACTACACCATTGCCTCCTGCTTTTTTTAGTTGTGCTTTTGCATTCTGAACAGCTCCTTGAACATCATCTGGTAATCCTGAAAGACTTCCATCATTCGTTAAGGCTTTCACAATCTGTAATTGCTGCGTTGGAGTAACAGGCACACGCTTATCAGCATTGGCTCCAGAAAGACTCATATTTGATTCAAACTGAATATGACGTGACATTTTTCCATTCTTCGGAACACGACTCTTTGCATAACCTGCATCATAACCTCCACCTTGCCAATCCCCAAGGAAATCAGCACCAACTGAAACAATTACTTCAGCTTTAGAGAAATCATAATCTGGTAAGGCACGCAGACCGTGAACGCTTTGAAAAGCATCAAGTGCTTCCGAGGAAGACACCGAATCGTAAACTACGTGACGCACATTTGAATACTTTGTAGTAAATTCTTTTATTAATTTTGACGTTGAAGGACTAGCAAATGTCTGTGTTAACAACACAACATCTTTTCCAGACATTTCAGTCATTTTTTTAGCAACAGCCGCGTCAAAATCAGACCAAGAAACTTCAACACCATCAACTAAAGGGGCTTGTAATCTATTCTTATCGTATAAAGACAATACCGAAGCCTGCACACGTGCATTTACACTTCCATTGTTCATTGATAAGTCATTACGCTCAATCTTTATTGGACGTCCTTCACGTGTTTTTACCAATATATTGGCAAAATCAAAACCATCAGCAATTGTCGAAGCATAAAAATTTGCAACTCCAGGAACAATCTCATCTGGTGCCACCACATAAGGAATAGACTTAATCACGGGACCTTCACAGGCAGCCAAAGATGCGGCTGCTGTTGTAAATCCAACGTACTTTAAGAAATCACGACGTGTCGTAGATGAAGCCTCAAGGGTTTCTTTATCACCTAAAAACTCATCCGTAGGTATTGATTCTACAAATTCGTTTTGTTGCAGGGTCTCAACAATAGAACTGTTTTCATTCAGCTCTTCAACACTTTTCCAGTATTTCTTGTTTGATGCCATATTGTTACTTGTAATTAACTTTATTTTTTAATAGTGACATTTTCCACATTCCAATCCACCCATTTGAGCGATTGTTAATTTGTCTACACCATACTTTTTTGAAAGTTCTTGGTGAATTTTCTCGTAATATTCGTTTCCTTCAATGTCAACATTGGTCTCTCGGTGGCAATTAATACACCATCCCATAGTAAGTGGTGAGAACTGCTCAACAATTTCCATTTCTTCAATAGGGCCATGACACTTCTGACAATCAACCCCTGCAACAGTTACGTGTTGTGAGTGATTGAAATAAACAAAGTCAGGCAAATTGTGAATACGAGTCCATTTCACTGGCTTTGTTTCACCTGTATACGCCTGTGACTCTTCATCCCAGCCAACTGCGTCATATAATTTTTTAATCTCTTTGGTATAGAACTCCTTCGTGTATCCATTTTCAACATCTTCTTCCCCGTTGTAGTCAGCAATGTTTTTATGACAATTCATACAAACGTTCAACGAAGGTATTCCTGAATGCTTACTTTTTCTTGCCGAAGAGTGACAGTAATTACAATCGATTTGATTGTCCCCAGCATGAATTTTATGAGAGTAGTGTATTGGCTGAACAGGTGCGTAGCCTTGATCCACTCCTATTTGCATTACAAAACCATAAGCGAAGTAAGCCGAAGCCAACAATAAGAAAATACAGCTAACTAATACTAAAAATTGGTTTTGAGCAAAAACCTTCCAGACTGGAAGTCCTTTTTCTTTTTCTGGATAATCAACCCCATTCGCCGAAGCAATCTTTTTTAATGTTCCTGTTACCAAGAATAACATCACGACAAGCAACAAAAATACTAACGATAAGGCTGCTAAAATAATCTTGTTTGAAACTCCTCCTTCATTTCCACCTCCATCAGTTGTTGTTGCTAGCGCCACAGTTGGCTCAGGTTTCGGCTGACTTGTATACGCTAACATATTATCGATATCCCCGTTACTCAAAGCAGGGAAAGAAGTCATTACTGAGTTGTTGTTCTCTGCAAACAATGCAACAGCTGTTGCATCTCCAGATTTAACCATTGCTTGACTATCCCTGATCCAACTGTACAACCATTCTTTGTCATACTTGTCGGCTACTCCACGAAGTGCAGGGCCAGTTGCTTTCTTATCTAATTTATGACAAGCGGCACAATTTGCATTAAACAACGCCTTTCCTGCAACAGGATCAGCACCACCTGTTTCGGCAGCCGCATCTTGTGAGAATAAGGTAGTTGAAAAAGTTAGCGTTACAGCCAACAAAAGAAGTGACAATTGTGAGGGTAGATTTCGGAAATTCACCTTTTTCATACTAATGATTATATTATTGTCAATAGTTTGGCACGTAATTGGTT
>JAHRWC010000345.1 GCA_019090365.1 Flavobacteriaceae bacterium | reverse complement strand
GCATAATTCCAATTTACATCTGGAACTACTTCATTAAAGTTCTTTTCAGTAATCATAATTTATGAATTAGGTGAAACAAAAATTGCTTTTACTTTATTTATTACTCCTTGAAGAATACTAAATATAGCATCAGATGAAAAACCTCCAATTAGTGCTAAAATACTTTTGTTAAAAAGGTTTATTCCTTGAGGGTCTGAAGTGTATAAGGAGATTATTTCAGACATAATTAAACCAGCAATAACTCCTAAAACAATTAAAGCTAAATAATAGATAGAATCTTCGGGTACTAAAACTCCTTTTTTCACTGAAGTACTAACGTCTTTTAGTAAATAAAATAAAACTCCAAGGCCTGCTACAGAAGATAAAAAGGTGAGGTTTAATAATAAAGATAACCCGTTATTATTCATAATTCCTTTATCTAAAGAGCTATTGTTAACTTCGGGTGAAAGGCCTGTAATTACAAATGTTGCCAAAAATATTAGTGATAAAATAATAAGATTCCTTACTAAAGGAAGTTTATTAAATAATGATTTGTCTTTAGAATTTTGATATAACTTTTTGGTGTATTCTATCGATTTTGGTGTAGCAGGTGCTATATTTTTACACATTAAATTATGTGCGTTTATTAAATCATCTACTGAACTATTTTGTATTAATGAGTTTACTTCAGTATTGATAATTATTCCGTTTCTAACCGCATATGAAATCATATTGTTAGTTTCACGGCTGATTTCATTTATTACTTCTGGAGAAATTCCAGGCGTGTTTTTTTCTTTTGAAACTACATTCGTTGGTTTTGATGTAGTTGCTGCTGCTGCTGTAGTTGACTTGGCCATAATTTAAGATTGATTAATACTCAATTAATTATGGGTTCAATGTATGCTACATAATTTTTATATGAAATATGTATTTCTACTTATTTTTTGGTAATTCTAAAACTTTCTAATTTTCTTCAGGTTTAGGAGAAATCATTATGTGTGCTTTATGTGTTCCTGGATTCATAATCCAAGGATGATTTTTAGCCATTGGGTTTTCTGGTAAACCAGTAGACTCTGAAGTAGCCCAAGGCATATAAACTACATAACGAAGTTGAGCGCCCTCTACTTTTGAAGTTACAGCATCATACTTTGTTTTTGATCCATAGTAGATATGTAAAGTCGATCCAGGTGTAATTTTAAGTTGACCTGATTTCATTTCAGCTTCACGGATAGCAAAGATTTCTTGACCTGTTTTTCCTTCAGCTCTTAATGCTCTTCCTCTTGCCATAAAAGGTTCAAGGTCTTTATGATAACATGCTGCGCTAAATCCATCTTTATTAGGATTATCTGCAAGAACTATAAATTCATTAGTTCCTTCTTTTAGTGTTTTAAATTCACCTGCCATATTATATCCAATGACTTTACATTCCGATCTACTTTCTTCAGGTGCTGCCATTAATGCTGTAGCAATTAAAGCTTCATCAGTATCAATATTAATTAATAGTTTATTGATAGATGTACTGTCCACTATTGTTTCGTTTGTAATAGATTCTTGTTCTGAAGAATTTGTTTTGTCTGATGTATTACAAGAAATTAATATTCCTATAAAAGCAGCTACTGTGATAAATCGTTTCATGTTTTTTCTTTTTCTAGTTATTGAAATAAAACATACCTCGGTGGTACAATTCCGTTTAGGCGCAAATAAACAAGCATTTGTCCTCTGTGATGTGTTATATGGTCGGCAAGTAATGAAAAAATTTGTCTCTTTGATCTATTCAATCCAAAATAGTCTAATTCATCATTTAGTTGACTAGTATCAAATGCTTTAATAAAATTGATAGTTTCATCGAATGTTTTATCAACTGTAGCAATCATTTCTTCCTTAGATTTTTTAGCAACCTTATAGATGGTGTCAGTTTTCCAATCTCTGGATTCTCGCCCTCCTAATAAAGACTGACTGTGCCAATCTATTGCAAAACCAATATGCATTAAATTTTCGGCAAAGGTTAATGATTCGGGTGTAGCTTTAAAGATATATGTATCCTCAGGCATCATTTCTGCCACAAGAATTAAATATTTTCGTGAATTCTCTAACCGTTCGATATAGTCTTCTATAAAATTATCCTGTTGGGCAATAAGAGGCGTTGTAATTGTATTAAATAAAATAATTGTAGATAGAATAAATAGTTGTTTCATAGTATTTCTTATTGTATTCAAAATGCATATTGCCAATAAATGCTAATGATTTCGTAATTTAAGTTAAATATAAATTTTTTTCATAGGATTATATTAAGATTAACAATTGGCTTTGTTATTTACGTTATACGATGTTGGCAATAGTTTTGATTATACTTGTATAAGTAAAACTATAGAGACAAACAGGACTATTTCACTTAACAATATAGAGCCAAGGTATATCTGAATTCTTTTTTGTTTATACCATTGTTTAAAAAGTAAAATTATACTTATCATTCCTAACAAGATTGATACACAAGTAAAAGCTAAAGCAATTTTATCATCAACATCTTGAGAAAAATCAATAGATAAGAAGTTTTTTCCACGTAAAATCAAATCTAATAACAATAAAGTTGCTATTGATAATAGTGTCATTGAGAAAATATGGAACAATGTTCTGATAAGCTTATAGTCTATCATTGGTAGTTATTAATTCTATTGGTAGGTTTATGATTAGTTGAAGTTAATGTTTTTTTAAAGACAAATTAAAAATTAACCAACTAGCTAGCCATTTTTGTTATACGTAGTTAGGGCTAGTTTTTTTGACTATGGACCGTTTCCGATTTCGAGCTTATCAATTATTACTTCTTTTCGTTCTTTATCATTCCAATTAGCAAATGGATAAAGCGCTTGATTAACAACTACGAAAAACAAGTCTTCGTTCTGATGGGTTTTTATAATATCTAGCAATTCTGATGTTCCGTTTTTATTTAGAAATTCAGATTCTTTTTTCGCAAGAGTGATTAGTAAATAATTCCTTTTTCCGATAGAAATTATTTCATCATCATTGATAATATTCCAATCATTTTTATTCGAATCGTTGGAAAAG
>JAHRWC010000344.1 GCA_019090365.1 Flavobacteriaceae bacterium | reverse complement strand
TTTCATGGAAAACTTTGGGTTAACATTGGAAACGATGGATATACAAATGCCCTTATTGAAACTGATGAAGGAGAACTAATTGGATTTAAATTAGCTGATAACTCTAATTCTATAAGTACAAATTTTGTATTTGTGAATGAAAGAGGAACATTTGAAGTTAATTTAGATGATTTTGATAATGTAGTTATCTCAAACATTAGCATTGATGAAACAAATGGAGATTCATTTGTTATGAAAGAACGTGATGGAAATAAAAGAATGATAACTTTAGGTACTTATGATAACTCAATTGCTGGTTTTACTACAGGAACTTGGGATATTACGGTTCCTGGAGCTGGTGGAGTTGAAAATATTGAATCAGTAATTGTAACAAGTTCTGGAGGAGGTATGAATATTGAATTAGAAGCTGATTTGGAAGGAACTACTCCTGGTTGTTATACTGGAGGTCCTTATGCTCCTTTCTTTTGGACAGATAATACTGATAACAGGTATGAGTTGTATGCTACTGGACAAACAATTAATCTTACTGCTACCACAACTGTAATATATGATTTTGGTTTTGGAAAAGCAGTTTGTGACAATAACTCATTACCTTATACTCAAGGGTTATTTCACCCAGAAGCAACAGCTGATATATTATTTGGAGGTTTAGCACCAGGGTGTTATAATATTAATGATCGTGGTTATTATGTATGGTTAGAAGCTGATGGAGTTACTGTAATATCTGCAGGAAGAATTTCTTTTACATTACCAGATTTTGGAGCTTTAGGATATCTTCCATTTTGTACAAATGGTATAATGGATGGTACTGAAACAGGTATTGATTGTGGAGGTACTTGTGCTCCTTGTTTAACTGATGATAATGCAAATACTAGAAATGTTGACTCACAATATGATCAGGTTGAACTTGCAATTCCCTCTTCACTTAAATAATTAGTGTAGTTTTAAATAGATTTATAAAAAAAGCCCGAAGAATTCTTTCTTCGGGCTTTTATTTGTTTAAAAAGTAAGAACGTTTACATTCCGTATTGTTCCATGATACCTTTTTGCATTTCTTGAATTCCGTCCATACCAAGTGTAGCGAAAAGAAAGATAGTGTAACCTAAATATAATACGTTAAGTACAATACCTATTATTGCTAATATTTTTCCAGTCTTAACATTCTTAAAACCATCATACTGCTCAGGGTTTTCCATATAAAGCGCTGTAGCTTTTTTAGCCATCACCATTGCGATTATACCAAAGATAAGACCAAGTACTCCATAACAACAACATGTTACAATAGAGATGATTCCAAACACCAAAATAAGGGTGGAATTGGGTAATTTTTGTTTTTCCATAATTATTGGATTAAAAAGTTAGTTTTTTTTACTTCTCTAAGATAAGTTAAAAAACTGAAAACATAGAATATCAAGAAATAGGAAATACTCTTTAATGGAATTGACTCATCTTTATTATGTAGCTTATAATAATAATGAATGCATTTAATATTAAAAGTCCGACTTTAATTTTAAAAGCACTTTTAAATTTTACAAATAAATTAAAAATCACAAAAGCGACTAAAACATAAAGAGAGTAGATAGCAGGATACATTTTAAATGCTGCTACAAACTCTCCTTTAAAAATTAAGGCTGTGGCACGTTGAATACCACAGCCTAAACATTCTACTCCGAAAATTTCCTTGTTAACACATGATAACATGTAATCTTCGAGTCCTTCTATAAGCATAAAAGGTTATTTGTTTTCGATTATCATTTTATAATCAATATCAATATAATCATCAGTAGTTAATCTAATTAAATATACTCCATCACTTAACATTGCTGTTGAAATTGCAATATTAAAATCTGAACCTACATTCGATTTGTTTATAACTAACTTACCAGACATATCAAATACACTAGCGTGTTTAATGTTATATCCTTCAGGATTAGAAATTTCTAATTGTTTAACTCTATTATTTTGATAGAAATCCATATTCTCTCTAACTTCTTCTTGAGCTAAAGTACCTTCTGAATCTCTTAAAACTTCTACTGAACTATTAAATACTATATAAAATCTGTCATCATAAATTCCTTCAGGTAATGTTAAAAAAGCTTGATTATCTTCACCAGAAATTAAAGCATAGGTGTTTTCTACTGAATCCCATAAATATGCTGGACGATTAAAACTTATAAAATCTCTTGCCAAAACATTAATAACTGTTTGTTCATTAAGTTGAAAGGCTAAAGGAATTTTAGTGTTTTTTTGATATGGTATCGTTTGTATAGAATATGGATCATATTCTCCAACAACATTTCCTTCATTATAATAAATTGGAAAAAAAGCTTCACCATTATCTGCATCCATAGGGTGATAACCATCCATACCGTGATCATAACCATTTGTCGATTCATCAGAAAACAACATTGTTAATATCCTAGAGTGAGATTCTCCAAATTCAGTAATCACCTTAAATTGAGGCCATAAATCATCAGGATTTGAATCTCCAGAATTTGATTCATCATTATTTCTAAAATCTGAATTAGTCCCTTCTATTTGATACACTCTCATGCTATTATCAATATTAGCAGTACCATTAGTATTTCCAATCAACATAAATCCTTGACCGATAGGTGCATATCTTCTATTATAATTAGAACCAGTACCAGTTGAACCACCTCCGCCACCTCCACCTGAGGAGTCCCACTCAACAAAAGTAGGAGCGTTGTATGTTCCATTAGTTCCACCAGCAGGTACCCATGTACCATACCCAGCTCTATTAGCTGTATAATAATGTGAATTAATAGCTCTATCTTCATCATAAAACCAGATAGTACTTACACTAGAGTTGTTATTTACAACTAGGGCTAAATCTAAGGATGATGGGTAAGGATTTCCTGCAAGTGTCATTAAATTATTACCTACAGGGATCGTAAAAGCACCATTGTTTGCTCTTCCTCTAAATTCGTAATTAAAATCATGATTT
>JAHRWC010000343.1 GCA_019090365.1 Flavobacteriaceae bacterium | reverse complement strand
GCAAAAAAGATATAGTGTATAGCCCGACCTTGTTTGAAACAAGGGCATGCCTATAAAACAATAAGAATAAAGTTGTTTTAAACTTCTCTGTTAGTGTCCCAAGCTTCTAAATAATCGGCTACAGCTTTTACAAACTGTCCTCCTAAAGCTCCGTTTACAACTCTATGGTCATACGAATGCGATAAGAACATTTTGTAACGAATACCTATAAAATCACCTTCTGGAGTTTCAATCACAGCAGGGACCTTACGAATGGCCCCTAAAGCCAAAATACCTACTTGTGGCTGATTTAGAATTGGTGTACCCATGATGCTTCCAAAAGTTCCTACATTAGTAACGGTATAAGTTCCTCCTTGGATATCGTCTGGTTTTAACTGATTGTTTCTAGCACGAGATGCTAAATCATTTACCGCTTTTGTTAATCCAGTTAAGTTTAATTGATCTGCATTTTTAATTACAGGAACAATTAAATTACCATCGCCTAAGGCAGCTGCCATACCAAGGTTGATATTTTTACGCTTAATGATGTTATCTCCATCTAAAGCGATATTCATCATAGGAAAATCTTTTAATGCTTTGGCTACGGCTTCCATGAAAATTGGAGTGAATGTAAGATTCTCTCCTTCGCGTTTCATGAATTCAGCTTTCACTTTTTTACGCCAGTTCCAAATATTGGTTACATCGGCTTCTATAAAAGATTGTACGTGTGCAGATGTCTGTATGCTTTCGACCATGTGATGCGCAATTAATTTGCCCATTCTGGTCATTTCTATAATTTCGTCTCCACCATTTACTGAAACTGGTGCAGCTTGTTTTGTTTCTTTTTTAGCAACTGGTTTCTCGACTGCTTTCGAAGTTGCAACTTGTGTTGGTTGAGATGTTCTATTTTCAACAAATTGAAGCACATCATTTTTAGTAACGCGTCCATCTTTTCCTGTACCTGCTATGGCATCTAATTCTGTTTGCGAAATATTTTCAGTCGCCGCAATTTTTCTAACTAATGGAGAATAAAAACGATCTCCAGAACTTTCGATTGCAGCAGGAGTTTCTGCTTTTGCAGCAACGATTGGCGCTTCTACTTTTGCAATCACTTCGGGTGCTGGTGCCTCTTCCTTGGCTTCCACTTGAGGAGCATCTCCACCTTCAGTTTCTATAATTGCTATGGTTTGTCCTACTTGAATTACATCATCTACTTCAAAAAGACGTTCTACTAAAACACCGTCTACTTCACTCGGAACCTCACTGTCTACCTTATCGGTAGCAATTTCAAGAACCGCTTCGTCCATTTCGATAGTGTCGCCTACTTCTTTAAGCCAGTTTGTTAATGTTGCTTCTGCAACACTCTCACCCATTTTCGGTAGTTTTAATTCAAATTTTGCCATAACAATACAAGTACCATTTATTTTTAACGTTGCAAAATTAGGTAAAATTTAGATGTAAACAGATTCAATTTTATGAAAAAACGGTCACAGCCCCTTTTTGATCACTTTGGTCACTTCCTATAATGAAATTACAATCGGGAGGATGGATTCTGAAAGTATTTCCATGACCTGATAAATCTTTCATCACACGAAAAATTTGATCAAAAGACATATAATTTGCGTCGAATATAAAATGACTATCAGAAAAGGTTTTATCTGCAAACATTGATTTAGACACAGATTTTATTGGAACATCTATCGTTGAAGAAATACTTCTAAGTAATGTTAAATTTTCAGTAAGCAGGAAAGTTTCTTTGTTAGCATTCGTGTTAGAGTCTTTTACTTTTACAGCAGCTTTTTTTGTCGATTTTGCTATAAACACACCTAGATTTACAAAAGCATTAAAAAAGATATTGGTATAAAAATGTTTGCTGTAGAAAATTTTCATGGCTCCATAAAAACGATCAAAATAGGCTTTATCTTTTTGAGTACTTTCCCCTTTATAATGCATGACAGTTACATCGCCCATATAATGATTACTATAACCCGCTTTGGTTATTTTATATGAAAAATCTATGTCTTCACCATACATAAAATAGTCTTCGTCGAACCCATTTACTTCATTATACACACTTCTTTTTAACAACATAAAAGCTCCTACTAGAATATCTACTTTCCCCCTTTCCTCTTTTGAAATATGATTGGCATAATAATCTCTTCCAATCCCTAACAATTTTAATAATGAAGCTTTTGGAGTGGGTAAATTACGTTTACTTTCTGGAAGAAATGCTCCTGTTCCATCCATTAAATAAACTCCTAGAGCACCTAAATCGTTTATGGTTTCAGCGTGTTTTAATGCTGAAATAAATGTATGCTCACTAACAGCAGTATCTGGATTTAAGATGCATACATATTCTCCTTTTGCTTCTTTAACAGCTTGATTATTTGCTTTACTGAAACCAACATTATCCTTATTTTCAATGAGTAATATCTCTGGGAAAATTTCTTTAACCATCTGGCAACTATCATCTGAAGAATCATTATCAATGACAATAATTTCAGCATCTAAAGTGATAATAGACTTTTGTACACTTCGAATACATTGCTCTAAAAAATAGCGCACATTGTAATTAAGTATAACAACAGATAGTTTCAATTGTTTAGTTGCTTTTTAGTGAGTTTTCAAAAGGAATTCTATTTACAATACTTCTACCTAGTGTTACTTCATCTGCATACTCCAACTCATCTCCAACAGATATTCCTCTTGCAATCGTAGTAGTTAAAATATTATAATCTTCAATTTGTTTAAAGATAAAGAAATTAGTGGTATCTCCTTCAAGGGTTGAGCTTAATGCGAATATAAGTTCTTCAACATTCCCTTCAATTACTTTATCGACTAAAGTCTGGATATTTAAATCGCCAGGGCCTATTCCATCCATGGGTGAAATTTTTCCTCCTAACACATGGTAATGCCCTCTAAATTGACTTGTATTTTCAATAGCCATTACATCGCGAATGTCTTCAACTACACAAATGCTTTTTTCATTTCTGTTCGGATTTGCACAAATTTCACACAATTCTTTATCTGAAATATTGTGGCAGTTTTTACAGAAAATAATTTCATCTCTCATTTGTTTCAAACTTTGAGATAATTGCTGTGTATGCTCTTTGGGTTGTTTTAATAAATGGAGCACTAACCTAAGAGCTGTCCTTTTTCCAATACCTGGAAATTGGGCCATTTCATTTACTGCATTTTCAAGAAGTTTTGATGAAAATTCCATGGGCAGCAAGATAAAAAAAATGCTTCAGAAAAAAATGAATTTTCCTGAAGCATTACTATTATTTAAAAAAGATTTATTTTTTCATAATCTTTTTAGTGATTGTTCCTGCATTTGAATTAATACGAACAAAATAAATACCATTTGTGAAGTTAGAAACATCAATTGTATGATTTGTATTTCCTAAATCAATATCTGCTTGATATACCATTAGTTTACCTAATACATCAAATATTCTAATATCTGCTTCAACTTGTTGTTGAACGATGATATTAATTTCACTATTTGTAGGGTTAGGATATACTGAAACTTGATCTTGAGATAATAAATCCTCTACTCCAGCAACTTCATCTACTAAAGGAGATGCCCAAATACCTCTACCATATGTACCAGCATATAACATATTAGTGACATTGTTGATATCTAATTCATTTACAATAACATTTGGTAAGTTATTATTATACACTTGCCATTCAGCAAAAGTATCGTCAATATAAAATAAGCCATAATTCATACCTAAGTACAAACCTTCTTTACCATTGTCATCCCAAACTAAGGATAAGGCACTAAATGCAGGTAAATTAAATTTATAATTAATCCAAGTTGCTCCTCCATCTACAGAAACTACTACTGGATTTGTAAAACTTGTAGTTGCAATTGCAATTTTATTTGGATTATTAGGATGTATTGCTATTGAATTAATTAAACCACCTGGATTCGGTAATTGAGTCCAATCTGTAGCTCCACCATCATCAGTTTTATACACAAAACCACCTCTTGATGCATACATTACTTGGCTATTAGAAGCAGCTACTTTCATTTGAGATAAATCTCCACCAAAACTTTGTGAGATTGCTGTCCAAGAAATACCACTATTAATTGATTTATGAACTCGAGCATACCCTAAATATAATGTTCCAGCATCTACAGGATCTTGTTCAAATGGAGTAACCCATGCTCCTTGTCCAGGAGAAGGTTCAGATAAATTAGAATACGTAGCACCACCATTTGTTGAGCGATACAATTGTCCATTTTGAGAAGTACCAAACAAATGATCTACATTGGCATGACTTACAAAAGATTCCATACCATCAGCACCTAGCCAATCACCCCATAAATCAATATCTTCTTTATAAACACATGTACCATTATCTTGAGAACCAGCAGAAATTACTACATCTGAAGTTTGAGAAACTCCAAGTTTATAGAATTGTTTTATACCTAGTCCTGCTGTAATATCTGTATAATAAGTTGAGTTTAAAATTGTAGAATTCTCAGCTTTAAAAATACCACCATCGGTACCTACAAACATAATTCCTGAATCATCAAATAACATTAAATCAACATCTGCATGACAGTAACCTTTATTAGCACTTGCAGCATCCTGAGGAATCCAATCTGAGGTGTTTTGAAAGTTTACACCACCGTCCAAAGATCTCCAAGTTAGAACTCCTGCGATATGAACCTCATCAGCATCTAATGGGCTTGCTGTAACATCCATATCTCTAGGCGCTTGTCCACCAGACTGAAAACCAGCTGTATCATATCCAAAATAGTTTCTTCCTGCATGATTTCTTTCGGTAAAAGAACTTCCTGTGTCTGTAGATATATAGAATGCACCAAATTGACTTCCTGAAGCCTCAACCACATACACAACAGAATCATC
>JAHRWC010000342.1 GCA_019090365.1 Flavobacteriaceae bacterium | reverse complement strand
GTTTTTGGTATTTTTCAAAAGAAGACGCCATATATTATAAATTGATTGTGTAAAAATACAATGATTTTTACAAGGTATTACATAAATTATGATAACGTATAAAATTTTAAAAATCTTATATTAAATTTACAATTCATAAATATTAATTTGAAACTCAATTAAATTAAAACACTTTTAAAACATCTAAAAATATCACGTCCTGGACTTTGGTTTCCTACTATCTGGATATATCTAGTCCCTTTCGATTTAACAAGTCACTTTTGGATGGAACCTTTATTTTGGGTAGGTCTATTTTTTGTAATGTTTCCCCTAAACTATTTAGTATATGGATTAAATGATTATAACGATGTAAAAGCAGATGCGATTAATGATAGAAAAGGCAATTATTTATTTGGAGCTCGATTTTCCCAAAACGAACTATCAAATATTCCTATAAATATTACTATCATATTAGCTCCTTTTATTATATACTTCACCTATTTATCTGGCTATAAAATGTTATTGCTGTTACTATTTATGGTCATAATAAACATACTTTACAACTTTAAACCTTTCCGAATAAAAGAACGTCCTCCTTTCGAGATATGTATTCAAGTTGGTTATGTTTTCACTGCTTTTTTTAGTGTTGTACTTAATGATTTAGAAATGATTCCTTGGCAGACTATTCTTTATCTAACACTATTCGCTTTTCAAGCACATATTGCTGGTGAAATCATGGATATAGAACCCGATATAAAAGCAAATAAAAAAACTACAGCTACATTAATCGGAAGAAAAAAAACAAAGTATTTAATGGCTATATTATTAATAAGCGAGATTTATATTCTTTACTACTGGTTTAATGAATTTGTCTTAGCAGGTTTCTTACTCTTATTTTTGATTTGGCTACTGCTTGATGTTTTTATCCTTTTTAAAGAAAAACCATACTCTTTAAAACAAATGAAATTATTTGGAGTTGCTATGAACTTAATCGCTTTAGCCTCTATGTTTTGGGTAATCTATTCCGGAAAATTATTACATCCAAACTTTTAATGTAAATCGCTTATTTCTTCTTCTAAGAAATATTAAATTTGCCGTCTATAGAAAAGAATCTCATGAGCAAATATCATTTTAACGATATAGAACAAAAATGGCAAAAATACTGGGCTGAAAACCAAACATTTAAAGCCGAAAATAATAGTGATAAACCAAAATATTATGTCTTAGATATGTTTCCTTATCCTTCCGGAGCAGGATTACACGTTGGGCACCCTTTAGGATATATTGCTAGTGATATTTATTCTCGTTATAAAAGACATCAAGGTTTCAATGTTTTACATCCGCAAGGGTATGATTCTTTTGGACTTCCAGCTGAGCAATATGCAATTCAGACTGGGCAACACCCTAGAAAAACTACCGAAGAAAACATTACTCGTTATAGAGAACAATTAGATAAAATTGGTTTTTCTTTCGATTGGAGTCGCGAAGTTCGCACTTCAAATCCTGAATATTATAAATGGACACAATGGATTTTCATTCAATTATTCGAATCTTGGTATTGCAAAGCTCATGAAAAAGCATTTCCTATTTCTGAATTAATTAAAATGTTTGAAGAAGAAGGAAATCTAGGTGTGAATGCTGCTTGTGAAGTGAAAACAAGCAAATTTAATGCTGAAGAATGGAATTCTTATTCAGAAAAGAAACAAGAAAAAATATTACTTAAGTACCGTTTAACTTATCTAGCCGAAACTGAAGTTAATTGGTGTGCTCAATTAGGTACCGTTTTAGCAAATGATGAAATTGTAAATGGAGTTTCTGAGCGTGGAGGATTTCCAGTAGTGAGAAAAAAAATGACCCAATGGAGCATGCGTATTTCTGAATATGCAGAACGCTTATTGAGCGGATTAGAAACCATCGATTGCAGTGAATCTTTAAAAGAAACACAACGTAATTGGATCGGTAAATCTGTGGGCGCTTCGGTTAAATTTAAAGTAATTACTAAAGATGAAGATTTACACGGAGCAGTGATCGATGTTTTTACTACTCGTCCTGATACTATTTTTGGTGCAACTTTTATGACCCTTGCTCCCGAACATGAATTAGTCGATAAGATTACAACCATTGAACAACGTTTTGAAATTTCAAAATACATTTCTGCCGCTGCTAAGAAAAGTGAAAGAGAACGAATGGCTGATGTAAAAAACATCTCAGGAGTTTTCACTGGTGCTTATGCACAGCATCCTTTTACAAAAGAACCTATTCCAATTTGGATTGGTGATTATGTATTAGCTGGCTACGGAACTGGAGCTGTTATGGCAGTCCCTTGTGGAGATCAAAGAGATCATGATTTTGCTACTAATTTTGATATACCTATTAAAAATATTTTTGAAGGAATTGATATTTCTGAAGAAGCTTATTCAAACAAAGAAGCAAGTATTATAGCTAATAGTGATTTTATCAATGGCTTGGGTTATAAAGAAGCTACTGAAAAAGTAATTACCGAGCTTGAAAAATTAAACTGTGGTGAGAAAAAAATAAACTATCGATTACGTGATGCAGTTTTCTCAAGACAACGTTATTGGGGTGAACCATTTCCTGTGTATTACAAAAATGGGTTACCGCAAATGATTGCTCAAGAACACTTACCAATCCGTTTACCTGAAGTTGAAAAATACCTTCCTACTGAAACTGGCGAACCGCCTTTAGGCCGGGCCGATATTTGGGCTTGGGACACCAATACAAATGAAATAGTTTCCAACGAAAATTTAAGTAATACCAAAGGAATTTACCCATTAGAATTAAACACAATGCCTGGATGGGCAGGTTCTAGTTGGTATTTCTTTAGATACATGGATGCTCAAAATGAAACTGAATTTGCTTCAAAAGAAGCTATGAATTATTGGGAAAATGTAGATTTATACATTGGTGGAAGTGAACATGCAACTGGACATTTATTGTACAGTCGTTTTTGGGTGAAATTTTTACATGATAGAGGGCACATAAACGTTGATGAACCATTTAAAAAGCTAATCAACCAAGGAATGATCTTGGGAGAAAGTGCTTTTGTGAATCGTATAGATGGAGAAAATAAATTTGTATCTAAATCTAAAATAGAAGATAAAAACATTCAACCTATCCACACAGATGTTTCTTTTGTAAATCTTTCGAATGAATTAGATGTTGCTGCATTTAAAAAATGGCGTAAAGATTTTAAAGATGCTGAATTTATCACTGAAGAAGATGGAACTTTTAAAGTGACTCGTGAGGTTGAAAAAATGTCAAAATCTAAATACAACGTAGTGAATCCAGACTTTATTTGTGAAGAATATGGAGCGGACACTTTACGTACTGTCTCTTATACACATCTGACGCTGCCGACG
>JAHRWC010000341.1 GCA_019090365.1 Flavobacteriaceae bacterium | reverse complement strand
GTTTACAAAGATCTCTTGCAGTTTTAAATCCTATTTGACTTCCTCCAAGAATCATTACATTTTTAATTTCCTCTCGAATTTTACCTGTTAATTTATATATTTCATCAACTCCTTTATTTGTAGTTGTAAAATATACTTGATCTCCTTCTTTAAATTGAGTATCTCCTCTAGGAATTAAGGTATATTGAGTTCCAAATCGTTGAATGGCTATAGGCACATAATCTAAATCTTCATGCAATTCAGCTACTTCTTTAACAGTTTTCCCTACAAAAGCAGTAGTTCTACCTAAAATAAGTCCAATCATAATAAGTGCTCCTCCTTCAAATTCGAAAGTATCATTAAATGCACTTTGATTCAGAAGTAATTCTATTTCACTTGCTGCAAGAGATTCGGGAGAAATTAATTCATCGATTCCAATTTTTTCAAATCCTACTTCATCTTTATTTTTAATAAATTCAGTATTTGAAATTCTAGCAATGGTTCTTTTTGCTCCTAATTGTTTCGCTAAAACACAGGCGGTAATATTTGTTGTTTCACTTGAAGTTACTCCAATTAATAAGTCTGTAGTTTTAACATTCGCGTCTTTTAATACTGAAATAGAAGTGGCGTCACCTCTAACAACTCTAATATCTAAATGAGAATCTGCATAAGTAAGTGACTCTCTATTTGTATCTATTAAGGTTATATCTTGTGACTCGAAAGATAGTAGTTTAGCCAAATGAAATCCTACTTCACCAGCTCCTGCAATAATTATTTTCATATGCCTCTATTTATTGTTTTTATCAGACACATGCTGTTCGCTATTAATCATTCCTTTAAAAATAAAAAATTTAACATGCTCGTTTCATAACAATTTGTACGCATTGAGTGGTACAAAGGTATAGAAATTTAATATAAGTAATTCTTTTTTTTATAGGTCATCTATTTTCAATAATCATAGTAATGAAACAAAAAAACCGTAATTTTGAAGCCGCTTTAGATTATGGGAAAAAAAATTACACCTTATAGAGATTCAACGCTTAACAAGAAAGAGCAAGTTGAAAAAATGTTCGATACCATCTCAGGTAACTATGATGGACTTAATCGTGTCATTTCTTTTGGAACAGATATAAAATGGAGGAAAAGGGTATTAAAATTAATTCAAGACAAAGATCCTGATAGTATTCTCGATATAGCTACCGGAACTGGAGATTTAGCAATAAAATTTGCTGAAAAGACAAATGCTTCTAGGGTTGTTGGTTTAGATTTATCTGAAGGAATGCTTTCAGTAGCAAAAAATAAAATTGAGGGAAAATCATTTTCTAATAAAATTCAATTTATTAAAGGTGATTCAGAAGCATTACCTTTTGAAGATAATTCATTTGATGCGATTACAGTTTCATTTGGAATTAGAAATTTTGAATACCTAGAAAAAGGGCTTTCCGAAATATATAGAGTATTAAAACCAAAAGGAATATTTATCATTCTAGAAACATCTGTTCCCACTAAATTTCCTGTAAAACAAGGGTATTATTTTTATTCAAAAACATTGTTACCAGTTATAGGAAAGGTTTTTTCAAAAGATAAAGTAGCTTACACTTATTTAAGTGAAAGTGCTGCAGTTTTTCCTCATGGAAAAGAACTTAACAATATTTTACAAAAAATTGGGTTTATAAGTGTGGAAAATAAACCTCAAACTTTAGGTGTGGCAACCATTTATACCGCAACGAAATAATTATGAAAAATTTATTTTTAATTCTCTCTTTATTATTTTTAGCTGAAAGTGCTCAAGCACAAATGTTTAGCAAAGAAAAATTAACTAATCAAGAAAATTTTGACAAACGATTTTTAACATGGGGTTATTTTTTAGGCTTAAATAGCTATGATTTTAAATTTGACTACAGAAATCAATTTGAAGATGAAAACACAGACGTTGTAGTTAATGGAGAAGTAGGCTTTAATGTTGGGTTAATAGGTGACATGAGAATTAACGACCATGTAAACCTACGTTTAGAACCAGGAATTATCTTTACAAAAAGAGATCTAGTTTTTCCTAGAATTGCAGAAGAAAGGGATTTTTTAAGAGAAGTAAAGTCTACATACATTCATATACCTCTATTGTTGAAATTTTCAACAAAACGTATTAATAATATTAAACCTTTTATTATTGGAGGAGTTTCAACTTCAATAAATCTTTCAAGTAATGAAACCAACCCTGAAGATAATGAGCAAGGACAGTTTAGAATGACCAAGAATACTTCTTATTATGAGTTAGGTTTTGGAATTGACTTCTACCTTTATTATTTCAAATTTACTCCATCAATTAGAGGTGTATTTGCATTAAGCAATGAAATTGTTTACGACAATGACAATAACAGTCAATGGACAGGCAACATAGATAATATGTTGACAAGAGGTGTTTTTCTGAATTTTACTTTTCAGTAGATCGTTTAAATTCACTTAATAAAATAGAGGTTGCCATTGCAACGTTTAAGCTTTCTGTTTTTTGTAAACTTCCAAATTTTGGTATGGTAATTCTATTGGTTAACAGATTTATAATCTCTTCCGAAATACCTTTACCTTCATTTCCTACTACGATGATTGCGTCTTGTGGTAATTCTTTAGTATAAATATTTTCACCGTTCATAGTACCACCAAAAACTGGCAGACTTGCGTTTTTGATACTCTCTAATAGATTAGTATAAACTACATTCACTCTTGAAATTGAACCCATAGTTGCTTGGATAACTTTAGGATTATAGCAATCGACAGTATCTTGCGAACAAATTATCTGATTCACACCAAACCAATCACATAATCTAATAATTGTCCCTAAATTTCCAGGATCTCTAATTGCATCTAACGCAACAATAATTCCTTTTTCTGAAATACTTTTCTGATTCGGAATGTTAAATACTGCTAATGAAGAATTAGCATTTTTCAAGAAACTAATTTTTTTTAATTCATTTTTTGAAATAATTTCAACTGAGCTAGAATTTAATGTTGTTCCTTCAATTGCAAATAAATTATGTATTTCGAAATTTGCATCTATCAGTTCATTAATAATTTTAGGTCCTTCCGCAACAAAAAATCCAGAATTATCTCTGTACTTTTTTTGTTGTAAACTCGTTATTAATTTTATTTGACTTTTACTTAGCAAAAACTTGTATTTTTGAACAAGAAAAAATATAACTTGAACCGACGCCTCACAAAAATATCATTATTTTTAGTATTAACGACACTTTTATTTTCGTGTGATGCTGTTAAACACTTAAAAGGCGACGAATACTTACTTACGAAAAACACAATTAAGGTTGACAGTAGTAATATTAAAGATGATAAAGTTTATAGTCAACTATATCAAAAACCTAACCCTAAGGTATTTACGATTCCTTTTGGATTACACATTTACAATCTTGCAGATCAACACCCTGATTCAACTTATCAAAATTGGCTTCATAAAAAACCTAAACGTGAAGATCGTTTAATAAAATTCCTTTCAAAAAAACAAGTAGATAAACTGGGTAGAAGTTATAGCGCATTTAACAAATGGCTACAAAAATCTGGTGATGCTCCAGTCATTATTGATGAAGATAAAGCTGAAAAATCTGTAGAACGTCTTAAAGATTACTATTATAGTTTTGGTTGGTTTAACAGAGAAGTAGATTATACTATTGAAAAAACGGATAAAAAAAGAGCTTCAATTACGTATAATATTACACCAAACAAACCTTATGTAATTGATTCTATTTCAGAAAAAATAAGCTCACCGATAGTTGATTCTTTATATAAAATGACTAAAAGTCTATCCTTTATAGAACCTGGAAAGCAATTTGCAACAAATGATTTTATAAATGAAAGAGATCGATTGACCTTACAATTTAGAAATTCTGGCTTGTATTATTTTGATCAAGATTATGTAGGTTTTGATGCTGATACTGTAAACACTGGTCACAAAGTAAATATTGATTATGTTATTCCTGACAGGTCTTACACAAAAAATGATACTGTTCGCACAGAGCCCTTTAAAGTACACCATATAAGTGAAGTTAGAATTGTAACCGACTTTTCATTCGCCAACCGAAATAATTCAATTGCAGACTCCACTTCTTTTAATGGTTATAAACTTTTTAGTTATGATGAATTAAAATTTCGCCCCAATGCTTTAACTGATGCTGTAGCAATCATACCAGGCGAAATTTTTAAAGACATCGATCGAACTTTAACTTACAATCAAATTGGTGATTTAAGAATATTTAAATATCCTAACATTAGTTATCAAGAAGACCCCAATGATACCACAGGTACTGGGTTAATAACCACTATTTTACTTTCACCAAGAAAGAAATATACTTTCGATGTAAATTTTGACACATATACTTCTACCATTCAGCAATTGGGTGTTGGTTTTAGCACTTCATTTTTAATTAGAAATGTATTTAGAGGGGCAGAAATATTAGAAATATCGGCAAGAGGTAGTGTTGGTTCTTCAAAGGATGCTGCAGATAGTGAAAGTACATTTTTCAATATATCGGATGTTGGGGGTGATGTAAAACTATCTTTTCCAAGAATTCTTTTTCCAATAAAAACTGAACGTTGGATTCCAAAATACATGTCTCCATCTACTACAGCTAGCATGGGAATTAACGTTCAAAACAATATTGGTTTAGATAGACAGAACATTAATGCAGCGTTTAATTATCGCTGGAAGCCTTCAAAAATTGTTACCAACCAATTGGATTTAATGAATGTTCAATATGTTAGAAACTTAAATACAGACAATTACTTTAATGTGTATCAAAACTCATTTAATCAATTAAACGATATTGCTCAATTAAATGAAACCAATAACCCAGGTAGTATAAACCCAGATTACTACACTATTGACAC